>JBIIDU010000294.1:0-3061 GCA_044238165.1 Ferruginibacter sp.
TGCCGGAATTGGCGTTATCTCACTGCGGAATCTGCACAAACTTCCGCATTCCCTTATGACTGTTGAACTGATTCATCCCTTCCGGCGTAACCCGCTTATGTGGTCAGCCGAGGGCTTGTACGAGCATAGCCTACTGGTATTCCCCAAAAAGAACGGTGCTTTCCGCATTGCACAGGAAGAAAATTATTCGGAAAGCTTCGGCTATCAATGGAACAAATTTGTTGTCACCCAAATTGACAGGAAGGGCAAACTGGAAATCAGCCGTGAACGCTTTTTTGCTGAAACCGGCTGGGATGAGGAAGATCTGCGGGGAAAGAATATTCTGGAAGTGGGTTCCGGTGCGGGACGCTTCACCCAGGTGATGCTCGAACATACTTCTGCCAACATTTACAGTGTCGATTATTCGAATGCCGTGGAAGCCAACTACCGCAACAACGGCCCGAGCGACCGCCTGCAATTGTTTCAGGCCAGCATCTACGAATTACCTTTTGCCAAAGGTCAGTTCGACAAAGTGGTTTGTCTGGGTGTGCTGCAGCATACCCCCGATGTGCAACGGTCGGTACAGGCGCTGATTGACATGGTGAAGCCGGGCGGAGAACTGGTGGTGGATTTTTATGGCGTCAACGGCTGGTGGACCAAACTGCAGGCAAAATACATCTTCAGGCCTATCACCCGGCGGCTCAGCCACGAGCGCCTTTTAAAATGGATAGACGGTCATGTGGACCGCATGATTGCACTCAGCCGCTTTTTCAGCGCTGTCGGCATCGGCCGTCTGGTGAACCGCTTCCTTCCCCTTTGCGATATAGACGGTACCCTGCCCCCGGGACTCACGCCCGATCAGCTCCGCGAATGGTGCGTGCTGGACACGTTTGATATGTTCTCTCCGGCCTTCGACCAGCCGCAGCGGATTGGCACTGTAGCCGGATGGTTTGAACAATACGGCATGAAGGCAGTGAACGGCCGCAAAGTGCGCTATGGCAATTCCGTGGCTTCTGTGGTCAGCGGCATCAAAAAGCCGGAAGGCTGAATCTCCTGCTTTTTCGGCAGCACATCGATTAAATTTGCTGCAGTGCCCTCGATACATCAGCCCCCGACTCATGGCCAAACGCTTTCCATTCTTTCCCTCAGTAAAAAGCGCTGAACTGCGTCCGCTGCTCCTGTACACCACTTCGAACTTTGTCAACAAGGGCATCAGTTTCCTGCTGCTTTTTTATTTCACGCGGGTATTGACGGAAGCCGATTTCGGCGTGCTGAGCCTGTTCAGCAACGCCATTCTGCTGCTGACTCCGGTGATTTCGCTGGGTTTGCTGCAATCGGCTACTGCCGACTATTTCAAACTCGACAAGCCCGCCTTCCGCGATCTGATGGCCGGGGCCCTGTTGCTGCCGCTGCTGCTCGCGGTGCTGCTGTTCGCAGGAAGCTTTTCATTCAGGCACCTGCTGGCGGCACGCTTCCACTTCACATCGTTGCTTGCAGCAACCCTGCCCCTGATTGCCTGGATGGTATTTCTGCATGAACTGCTCACCATTTTGATGCGCAACAGGAACCAGCCTGTGCATTACTCCCTAATCAGCAGCGGCCGGCTGCTCGTTGAAATTGTTCTGGCGGTTTTCCTGATCAGCCGCTGTGGCTGGGGATGGACCGGACGTGTTACCGGTGTGGCGGTTTCTTATGCGGCGGTTGCGGCATATGCCCTCTGGTATCTGTGGCGGTACGATTACCTTTCGGGCAGATTACGTCCCGCACTGGTCAGGCAAGAATTGATTTATGGCGGCCCCATTTTTTTATTTCAACTGGGGGTATTTCTGTTAGGCGCGTCCGGCATCTATTTCATAGAATACTTCACCCGCAATCTGGTCGAAGTGGGTGTGTACAGCGTGGCCGCTACTTTTGCCTCGGTGATCAATGTGTTCTGCATCGCCCTGCTGCAATATGTACAACCGCGGCTTTATGAGCTGCTGGGCAACCAGCGTGATCATGCGGGCGCTCTCCGCAGGTTGTTTTTCCGGTATCTGGCGGCCAATGCCGGCTTCACCCTGCTGGTGCTGCTCATTGTTCCGGTAGTTTATCTTTTCTTTCTCAAGTCCGCCTACCGAACCGGACTGGCCTATTATCACTGGCTTTGCCTGGGGCAGTTCTGCTGGGCCATTGCTTACTTTTTCATTTCCTGGCTGCTGTATCACAAGCTGAAAAAGAAAATAGTACTTTTAGCCGTCACGGCGATTGCCCTTGCTTTCACAGCGAACACCTTGCTGGTGAAGGCGGTTGGAAGCGAGGGCGCCGCTATGGCTTCTTTCGCTGTTTATGCCGCCATCTTGTTGCTGAGCGCCTTCCTCGTGCGGCAGCCAATGCGCGAAATAGCCCGGATGCAACCAATCAATAAAGAAGATGATTGATACCACCCTGTTTTACCGGTTTCTGGAGTGGCTGACGCGGGGCCGGGGTTTATACCGGCGCATCAGCGATACACGCATCAAACTGCCTGCACGCTATATCCGTTATTTTCCGGCCGATTATGAGGCTGCAAATTTTTCCTTGCTGCAACAGCATATCCGGCCCGGCAGCGTGGTGCTCGATATCGGAGCCCATATCGGGTTGTTTTCCGTCATCGCGGCAAAATGGTCGGGTGCAGACGGCAGGGTATATGCATTTGAGCCCGCGCCAACTACCTATCGGGTTCTGGAAAGAACCATCCGCATGAATCATCTCAATGAGCAGGTTGTTGCGGTAAGCTCAGCTATGGGACTCAATACCGGAACCATCGACTTTTATGTGTCCGACAACGAGGCCGACAACAGCAACAGCCTGGTGCCCTACAAATCGGACAGGCCCCTGCGTGCCATACCGGTGGAGCTGGACAGCATCGATCATTTTGTATCAAAACAGGACATTGAAAAAGTGGATTTCATCAAAATCGATGTGGAAGGGGCCGAGTACGATACCTTGCGGGGCGGTCTTGAAGTGATTGCCCGTGACCGCCCGGTTTTGATGCTGGCCATCCATCCGGAGCCTATTCTGAACCGCAACGATTCGCTGGAAGACATCTATACCGTGCTGGAAC
>JBIIDU010000295.1:0-3060 GCA_044238165.1 Ferruginibacter sp.
GCTGCACCTCAAACCGGTTTTTGTAGAAGTGGACCCACATACCTTTTGTATCAGTCCCGATGCCATTGAAGCGGCCATCACCCCGAAAACCAAGGCCATTGTTCCTGTTCATCTGTACGGCCACCCCGCCGATATGGAGAAAATCATGGCCATCGCCCACAAGCACGGACTGTATGTGATTGAAGACAACGCTCAGGCCATAGGCGCAGCAATCAGGTTCAGTGATGGGAGCGTCAAAAAAACCGGGAGTATCGGGCATATCGGATGCACTTCTTTTTACCCTTCCAAAAATTTGGGAGCCTATGGCGATGGTGGGGCCCTATTCACCAACGATGAGCAGCTGGCAGAAAAACTGAAAATGATTGCCTCCCACGGGCAGAAAAAAAGATATTACCATGAGCTGGTGGGATGCAATTCCCGCCTCGATGCGGTGCAGGCGGCCATACTGGGCATCAAACTGCGTCATCTTGATGAATACAATGAAGCCCGGAGAAAAGCGGCCGACTATTACGACCGCGGGTTCGCCTCGATGGGATCTGTATTCAGGACCCCGCACCGGGCAGCTTACGGAACGCACGTATTTCATCAGTATACGCTCACCCTGCATGATGAACGTTTGGCCTCGGGCACCCGGGACGCCCTTGGAAAACATCTGGCAGATGCCGGTGTGCCGACAATGATTTATTATCCGGTACCTTGTCACAAACAGAAAATGTTCGACGCGCTCGGCGGCTCAAACTTTCAATTACCCCTTACCGACTGGCTGACGGAACGGGTAATTTCACTGCCGATCCATACGGAACTGGATTCTGAACAACAGGATTTCATCATCGCCAAAACCATTGCCTTTTTCAATAGATAATTTCAAATGAGTTGCTGCAGGAAGTTATATGCGTATGGCCAAAGCAACTTATTGAATCAAGGGAATAAACAACGAACAACATGAATATCGCAGTAATAGGAACAGGATATGTAGGCCTGGTAACAGGCACCTGTTTTGCTGAAACCGGCAACCAGGTAATATGTGTGGATATCGACAGGGAAAAGATTGAAAAACTCTCGTCGGGAAAAATCACCATCTATGAGCCCGGCCTGGAAAAGATTTTTCTCAGAAACCTGAAGGAAGAACGCCTGCATTTCACCACATCGCTGGAGGAAGGCATACGCGATGCCGCCGTTGTTTTTCTTGCGTTGCCCACTCCGCCCGGAGAAGACGGAAGCGCTGACTTGAAATACATCCTTGGTGTAGCCAAGGACCTGGGGAAATTGATCAGGGATTATAAAGTAATCGTCGATAAAAGCACCGTTCCGGTGGGCACCGCCGAAAAGGTAAGGGCTGCCATCGCTGAAAATACCAAGGTGGATTTCGATGTGGTCAGCAATCCGGAGTTTCTTCGGGAGGGTGTGGCAGTAGACGACTTCATGAAGCCCGACCGTGTGGTCATTGGCACCTCTTCGGAAAAGGCCAAAGCAGTCATGCAGGAACTCTATGCCCCCTTTGTCCGGCAAGGGAATCCGATCATCTTCATGGACGAGAAAAGCGCCGAGCTTACCAAATATGCCGCCAATTCCTTTCTGGCTACGAAAATCACGTTCATGAACGAAATCGCAAGGCTTTGCGAACTCATGGGCGCCGATGTGGATATGGTGCGCCGGGGCATCGGCAGCGACGAACGGATCGGCAAACGCTTTCTTTTTCCGGGTATCGGGTACGGAGGCAGTTGCTTCCCGAAAGACGTACAGGCACTGGTCAAATCATCCAAAGACGAAAACTACCACTTCAGAATATTGGATGCGGTAATGGAAGTCAATGAACAGCAAAAGGTCCATCTGCTGCCCAAAATAAAAGCCCGTTTCGGGGAAGACCTCAGGGGAAAGAAATTCGCGATATGGGGACTCGCCTTCAAACCCAACACCGATGATATCCGAGAAGCTCCCGCCCTTTATATCATCGAGGGGCTGCTGAAGGCCGGTGCTGCTGTTGCCGCCTTCGACCCTGAAGCCATGGAGAATGTTTCCAAAATCATGGGCGACAAAATCACACTGGTGAAAAGCCAGTATGAAGCGCTTGAGAATGCCGATGCGCTTGTGATTGCCACCGAATGGAGCGAGTTCAGAACACCCGATTTCAACAAAATAAGCAACCTCCTGTCCGGCAAAGTCATCTTCGACGGAAGAAACCTATTCGACCTGAACCAGATGGAGCAACTTGGATATTTCTATGTCAGCATCGGAAGAAGACAAATCGGTTAACGTGCAGTAAAACACATCAAAACCAAAAGAACAGCGAACAAACCCGTTTAAATCTTTTTATGCCCAATAAACGCATATTGATCACAGGAGCTGCCGGATTTTTAGGCTCGCACCTCTGCGACCGCTTTATCCGCGAAGGCTATGATGTCATTGGAATGGACAACCTGATCACAGGCGACCTGCGCAACATCGAACACCTGTTCAAACTGAAAGAGTTCGAGTTCTACCATCACGACGTGTCCAAATTCATCCATATTCCCGGGCATCTCGACTACATCCTCAATTTCGCATCGCCTGCCAGCCCGATCGATTACCTCAAAATTCCCATCCAGACCCTGAAAGTGGGCTCTCTGGGAACACACAACTGCCTCGGACTGGCATTGGCCAAAAAAGCCCGCATACTTGTTGCCAGTACCAGTGAAGTATATGGCGATCCTTTGGAACATCCGCAAAACGAAGCCTATTGGGGCAATGTGAACCCGGTAGGTCCCCGCGGGGTTTACGACGAAGCCAAAAGATTCCAGGAAGCCATCACCATGGCTTACCACACATTCCATGGGGTTGAAACCCGGATCGTACGCATCTTCAACACCTACGGACCAAGGATGCGGCTGAACGACGGAAGAGCTTTGCCGGCATTCATCGGGCAGGCCCTCCGTGGAGAAGACCTTACCGTATTCGGAGACGGATCACAAACCCGCAGTTTCTGTTATGTAAGCGACCTGATTGAAGGGATTTACCGGCTGCTGATGAGCGATTACGTATACCCGGTGAACATCGGTAACCCAAATGAGATATCTTTAAAAG
>JBIIDU010000068.1:0-10481 GCA_044238165.1 Ferruginibacter sp.
GTCGGCCAGGCCGGGTACAAAAATTTCCATCTCCGGATGCACCAGTTGTGGTTGTCCGTTGAAAAAACTCAGCCGGCCAAAGACCAGATATTGCTTCCCGGGTTCCAGTGTTTTCTCAATCCATGATATTCCCTGAAACCAGGTGAGTTCAAGAGAAGCGGTTCCGTCACTGATGATGGCAACCAGCCGGCGGTTCCGTTTCTCACCCTTGATGCCGTATCCGTTAAGTTTTCCGGCCACCTGCGCATATTCCTGCGAGGGGCTGAGGCTGCGGATGGAATCGATGCGGGTTTTGTCGAGATGGCGCAGCGGATAATATTCGAGCAAATCGCTGAAGGTATAAATGCCTGCTTCCTTTTTCAGCAAATCACCTTTGAGCGGACCTACACCCCGCAAGTATTCGATGGGACTGCTCAATATGGATGCGACGGGTGCGATGGGAAATTGTTTAGGACAAATATAGCACCGATGGACCTACAGCGTATCCGGCAAAAGTCCGGTCATGCGCAATCAGCCATCTGCATCGGATGTGATAAAAAGTGCGTCGGGAAAGGGATGGTAGGGGAAATGAGACCTGCCTCAGGATTCCGGCCGCCTGTGCTTATGGCCACCTTCACCCTGTTTTCTTCCGGGAGGGTTGCGGCGCGGGCGGAAGTTGCTTTTTTGTGCACCGCCACCACCCTCACGCCGGGCATTTGGGGCGTATTCGGGCGCGGGGCCGAATTCAGCCGGGACGGGCACTTTTTCCACCGTACGGCCCAGCAGTTTTTCGATATAACCGAATTTGCGTTGTTCTTTTTCGCTGATGAAAGTGATGGCGGTACCCTCGGCCGCAGCGCGTGCTGTACGGCCGATGCGGTGCACATAATCCTCTCCGTCGTGCGGCACATCATAATTCAGCACCAGGCCAATGTTGTCGATATCGATACCCCGGCTGAGGATGTCGGTGGCGATCAGCACCTTCACTTTTCCGCTCTTGAAATGCATGAGCACATCTTCACGCTGGCTTTGCTCCAGGTCGCTGTGGATTTCGTCAACCGGAAGTCGGGTGCGCCGCAACTGTGCGGTGAGCTGTTTTACACTAAGCTTACTGCTGCAGAAAATAAGCACCGACGAAAAATCCTTCTTGCCGAGAATATGTTTCACCAGCGGGATTTTCTGGGATTCATGGATCACATAGGCCAGCTGGGTGATTTTCTCATTGGGCTTGCTGATGGCGATATTGATCTCCACCGGATCGTGCAGGATCGTTCTTGCCATCTGGCGGATCTTGACGGGCATGGTCGCGGAAAAAAGCAGGTTCTGCCTTTTTGCAGGCAGGGCATGGATAATGCGCATGATGTCGTCGTAAAAACCCATATCGAGCATCCGGTCGGCCTCGTCGAGGACGAGGTACTGCAGGGCGTTGAATTTCACATAGCCCATGTTGATGTGGGCGATCATCTTGCCCGGCGTGCACACCACGACATCGGCCCCGGCGCTCAACGCTTTTTTCTCCTGGATGAACACATTGCCGTCGCCGCCTCCGTATACCGCAATGGAACTGACCGAAGTGAAATAGGAAAGCCCTTCCAGATGCTGGGCAATCTGAATGGCCAGTTCGCGGGTGGGCACAATAATCAGCGCCGTGATACTCTGGTCTTTTGGAGGCGCAAGGATGATTCGGTTGAGCAGGGGAAGCAGGAAAGCGGCCGTCTTGCCCGTACCGGTCTGTGCGCTGGCAATCAGGTCCCGGCCGGCGAGCACATGAGGTATCACCTGTTCCTGAACAGGCGTGGCATCCTCATAATTGCTGGCGGCGATGCCTTCCATGAGCCGATCGTCGAAACCAAAAGCGGAAAATTTCAAAGGTTCTTTTTTATCCGGTTGAATATTCGGCGAAGTTACATGGAGTAAATTGAAAAGCGGCAATGTATCTTTACCTGCATAAACATATCGCATCGATGTCGACCGAAGAATCATTCATGCGCGAGGCCATCCGGCTTTCACGCGAGGGTATGGAAAATAACGAGGGAGGTCCGTTTGGCTGCATCATTGTGAAAGACGGCAAGATCGTAGGACGTGGCAACAACAAGGTCAGCTCCACAAATGACCCCACGGCCCATGCCGAAGTCACAGCCATCCGCGATGCCTGCAGGAACCTGGGCAGTTTCCAGCTCACGGGCTGCGACCTCTACACTTCCTGCGAGCCCTGCCCGATGTGCCTTGGTGCGATCTATTGGGCAAGGCCCAACCGGGTTTTCTTCGCCAATACCCGGCACGACGCGGCTGCCATCGGCTTCGACGATTCGATGATCTATGAGGAGATGACGCTTGACATCGCCCTGCGCAGGATTCCGCTGCAGACCCTCTGCCGGGAAGAAGCGCTGGAGGTGTTCCGTGCCTGGAAGGAGAAGGACGACAAGACGCTTTACTGAGCCATTGAATAACAGAATTCAATACACGAAAAAAACACCGATGAAATACCTTCCGCTCAACAATGAGATATTTACCTCCAACCGCCGCCGCTTCGTGCAGAAAATGGAGCCGCGTTCCATAGCCATTTTCAACAGCAACGACGAGCTGCCTGCCAACGGCGACCAGCTGCACCGGTTCAAGCAGAACGCCGACCTGTTCTGGCTCACCGGCATCGAACAGGAAGACACCATGCTGGTGCTGTTCCCCGACAATCCCGACCCCAAATACCGTGAAGTGCTGGTACTGGTGCGCCCGAACGAGCTTAAGGAGAAGTGGGACGGACGAAGGTTGCGGGCGACGGAAGCGACGGCCCTCTCGGGCATCGGCACGGTGGTTTGGCTCGACACGCTCGACGGAATGCTGCAACCCTGGGTCCATCTGGCCGAAACGATTTATCTGAACACGAACGAGAACGACCGCAAAGCCAGCCAGGTACCCGTTCGCGATTACCGCTTTGCACAGGAAATGCAGGAGCGCTATCCGCTGCACCAATACCGGAGAAGCGCGCAACTGCTCAAGGAACTCCGGGCCATCAAAAGCAAGGAGGAAGTGGCCGTCATGCAGAAAGCCATCGACATCACGGAAAACACCTTCCGCCGCCTGCTGGGCTTTATCCGCCCGGGCGTAACGGAGTATGAAATCGAGGCGGAAATCATGCATTCCTTCCTCAGCCAGCGCGCCACGGGAGCGGCTTACGGCTCCATTATCGCCAGCGGCGACAGGGCCCGGACCCTTCATTATGTGGAAAACAACCAGGTATGTGCCGAAGGCGAACTCCTGCTGATGGACTTCGGCGCCGAATACGGCAATTACTGCGCCGATCTTACGCGTACCGTACCCGTAAGTGGAAAGTTCACGCGCCGTCAGAAAACGGTGTACAACGCATGCCTGCACCTGCACCGTTATGCTGCGAGCATCCTGAAGCCCGGAATCAGCATTGTAGACTATACCGAGAAAGTGGGCGATGAGGCCACGGTTGTCTTCCAGAAGATCGGGCTGCTGAAAAAATCGGATGTGCGCAACGAAAACCCTGAAAACCGTGCCTACCGCAAATACCTCTATCACGGCATTTCGCACCACCTGGGCATTGATGTGCACGACCTCGGCACGCGCACCGAACCCGTCAAAGCGGGGATGGTGTTCACCATCGAGCCGGGCATCTATATCGAAGAGGAAAAAATGGGCATCCGCATCGAAAACAATTTCTGGATCACCCGCAATGGCAATGTGGACCTGATGAAGAACATTCCTATCGAGGCTGATGAGATCGAAGCGCTGATGAAGCGGGGGAAAGCCTGATTCAGGTTCATACACGGACGCCTTCCTCTAAACACTTATTTTTTGATACTTCTGGGAGCCGTGCATTTTGTTTCCGGAAAATCCTATATTTGACAAATTTTGTCAAAATCATTCATGTCAACACAAACCCTCGGAGAAAAGCTCAGGAGTTTACGGGAAGCGAATAAGCTGCCCTTAAGAAAAGTTGCTGCCCTGATGGACATTGATGTCGCCATACTAAGCAAGATGGAACGGGGCGAAAGACGGTTGAACAGGGAACTGGTACAAAAACTGGCAAAGCTGTACAAGTACGATGCCGATGAACTGACGGTGCTTTTCCTGAGCGAGAACCTGCTTCACGAAATCGTGAATGAAAAGTTGGGCCTCAAAGCGTTACAGGTTGCGGAAGCACAACTTGAATACAAAGCGTTTCTGAAAACGGATCGGAACATGCTGGTGCGCAAATTGCAAAAAGTCATCTGCCAATTCGAAGGCATCGAGAAAGCCTGGATCTACGGTTCTTTTTCACGGAAAGATGACGGGCCGCAAAGCGACATCGATGTGGCTGTTGCAACCGATAAAAAGTTCAGTTATTTCGACCTGGCCGACGTGCAATACCATGCGGAAAACGCTCTGGGGAAAAAAGTGGATATTGGTTTCATCGAATCGTTCAAGCCACACATCTGGGAACAGGTAAAACCCGACTTGAAACTGATTTATGAGAAAGGATAAGCATCTGGATAGCCGGAAACGACTGGAGCACATTGTGGAGGCGATCGGCCATATAGAATCGTATTCGAAGGGTCAGACAGAAAAAAGTTTTTGTACCAATCCCATGCTGAGCAGCGCCATCCTGTTCCAGTTCACCGTAATCGGGGAAGCCATCATCAATGTGGAGCAGGATAAAATCAGCAAATATGATTACCCCTGGCATAAAGTGCGTTCGTTCCGAAACCTGATTGCCCACGAATATTTCAATATCAAGCTAACAGCTGTTTGGAAAACAATAAAGTCCGACCTTCCGGAACTGAAAACCTTACTTTCCGAGATTTTACGAAACGAATTTTAACCGAGCCGAATTTACGGATATAAACACCGAACTATGAACCGAAGCCTGATCCCCAACCTCTTCACCCTGCTCAACCTCTTCCTGGGCTGCATGGCCATCGTATTCGCGCTGCAGACCGAAAACATCACCATCAATTCGAATGAGGAATTCGTGAGCAGCTTCAATATTCCCGAAAAGCTTTCCCTTGCCGCACTTTGCATTTTTGCAGCCGCCGCGGTGGATTTCCTGGATGGATTCCTGGCCCGGCTGCTGGGCGCCGACTCGCTCATGGGCAAGCAGCTCGACTCGCTCTGCGATGTGGTGAGCTTCGGCGTGGCCCCAGGCGTCATCCTTTACCAGCTGCTTCGCATGAGCTACATGCGCGAAGAATTCGGGCTCGACGTATCGTCGGTCTTCCTTTGGCCCGCCTTCATCGTGAGCCTCGCCTCCGCCTGGCGACTGGCCAAATTCAATATCGACGATACCCAACGGCACTCATTTGCAGGAGTACCTACGCCCGCCGCGGGCCTGCTGGTGGCCTCGCTGCCACTGATCCTCCACTACCCGGCCCGAATTCCGCAGATTAACGCCCTGCTCATCAACAAATTCTTCCTCTATGGACTCATTGCCGTGCTGAGCCTGCTGATGGTAAGCCGGATCCGGCTCATGGCCATGAAGCCTGAAAATTATTCCTTTGCCCAAAACAAATTCCGCTACATCCTGGCAGGCATTGCCGTTGCGGCGGCCCTGACCCTTCACTGGCTGGCGGTACCCGTGGTTTTTGTGGCCTACATCCTGCTATCTTTGGCAGACAAAAAAAGTTAAATGGAATTTGTAGCTGAAATCAAAGTGATGCCGCTGAAGGAACTGCTCGATCCTCAGGGCAAAGCCGTGTCGGGCAGTTTGCAGCAGCTGGGCCTCGGCAACATAACGGATGTTCGCATCGGCAAAAACATCACACTCAACATCACTGCCGAAAGCAGGGAGCAGGCGGGCCAGGTCGCCGAGGCTGCAGCCAAAAACCTGCTGGCCAATCCGGTGATGGAGATGTATGAGGTCGCCGTCCGCCCCTCCTGATTTCGGGCCAAGCCGACATCCGACAAAAATGCTGTACATCGTTCCCACACCCATTGGCAATCTGGCCGACATGACCTACAGAGCCGTTTCGGTTCTTCAGGAGGTAGACCTGATTCTTGCCGAAGATACCCGCACTTCATCCGTATTGCTGCAGCACTACCAAATCAGCAAACCGCTCAGCCCCTACCATCAGCACAACGAACATAAGATTGTAAACCACCTTACGGACCAGCTGAAAGCAGGAAAAAAAATGGCCCTGCTTACCGATGCGGGCACTCCCGGTATCAGCGACCCCGCCTTCCTGCTGGTGCGGGCCTGTATCCGTGAAAGCATCCCGGTGAGTTGCCTGCCCGGCGCCACCGCATTTGTACCTGCCCTTGTCAACAGCGGACTGCCGATGAATAGTTTTTGTTTTGAAGGTTTTCTGCCCCTGAAAAAGGGCAGGCAGACTTTTTTGAAAGCCCGCGCCGGGGAAACCCGCACAATGATTTTTTACGAGAGCCCCCTCCGACTTGTGAAAACACTCGCCGACTTCATCGAACATTTCGGACCGGACCGTCCCTGCTCTGTGAGCCGCGAACTAAGCAAAAAATTCGAGGAGCAGGTGCGAGGGTCCCTTCAGACGGTTCACGGCCATTTTACCTCCAAGGCCGTCCGCGGAGAAATTGTTATTGTTGTAGCCGGAAGTCACTCGCAGGATTAAACTCTTTTTTCTTGAAAAAGTCAGAGAAACCGCGTTAACTTGACACGGATTATCGGAAGCCTGTTGCTGAAGGTGTTTCCCTGTGTCAACTTATCAAGCAAAACCTCACAATGAAAAAGCTGCTTTGCATCCTTTGTGCCGCCTCACCTTTTTCGGTTTTCAGTCAGAATACCGGAATCGGCACAACGACACCCACCAACCGCCTGCATGTTGTGGCCAACACCGATCCGATCCGTCTGGAGGGTGTGCAATCGGCCGCCGGAACCGACAGCCTGCTCACCATCAGCAGCACCGGAATAGTGAGGAGAAGAAATTCGGGCAGCAACACCGGAGGCTGGGGGTTGAACGGAAACTCCGGAACCAGTCCGCAAAACAATTTTCTGGGCACCACCGACAACCAACCCCTGGTGTTCCGTACCAACAACCTGCGCTCGGCACTGATAGACCCCGACAGCACCCGCCGCAACAATTCTTTCGGCAATAGGGCACTTGGCATCAACCCTTCCGGCAGCGGCAACAACAGCTTCGGCTATCAGGCCATGGGCAAACTCACTACCGGCAACAACAATATCGCCCTGGGTGATTCATCGGCGTTCAACCTAACCGGCGGTTCGGGCAATGTTGCAGTAGGAACCGATGCGTTGCAATCGGCAGTTACCGGATTTTCAAATGTTGCCATCGGCACCGGTGCACTGAAGAACATCGTATCAAGCGAAAACATCGGTATCGGCAGCAACGCCGCAGCCAACACCCAAACAGGAGCCAACCTGCTGGCCATCGGCGCCAACGCGCTTTCAAATAATGTGGCCACTAACACCCAGATTGCGATTGGCAACAACAGCCTGCAGCAAATGAACAACGGTCAGGAAAATGTTTCCATCGGTTACAACAGCGGTCTCAGGTTGGCCACCGGCTCGTCCAATGTGCTGCTGGGGCATTATGCGCTCAGCAGCACCAACAGCTCGAGCAACAACACCATCATAGGGCACAATGCCGCGCTGGCATATACTTCGGGCGGCACTTCCAACAACACCTTCATCGGTTACCAGAGTGCCCTCAGCCAGACGGCCGGTAACAACAATACGTTCGTAGGCGCAGGCGTCGACCTGCCCGGCACCAATACCAGCGTAGGCAATTCATCGGCACTCGGACAAGGCGTGCAGATCACGGCCAGCAACCAGATACGCATCGGCAATTCAACCGTGAACAGCATCGGCGGACAGGTGGGCTGGACCACATTCAGCGATGCACGCATAAAAAAGAATGTGCGCAATGATGTGCCCGGTCTGGCATTCATTACCGCCCTTCAGCCGGTTACCTATAATTACGACCTGCAACAGTTGAAAAAAATACAGGGGCAAAAATCCGGACCAGTGAACCGAGAGGAGGAACAGTTCCAGTCGACCCGTTTCACCGGTCTTATCGCTCAGGAAGTGGAGGCCGCAGGAAATAAGATCGGATATGATTTCAGCGGCGTAGATGCACCACCCAATGAAAACACCCCTTACGGACTGCGTTATGCCGAGTTGGTAGTGCCCCTGATTCAATCCGTGAAAGAACTCAAGTCCCTGGTTGACCGGCAACAGCAGGAGATCGATTCGCTCAAAGCCATTCTTGAAGAAAAAAAGAACAGGCAACTGCCGTAGCGCGTGAGCCCGGCATCCATCAAACACATTGCCATGAACAGAAAAGACTTTTTACAGAAACTGCGGGCACCGAAAGAAAAAAAGGGAAATCACGCGACCCGTGGGGTCAAAGTCATACACACGGATTCACCCTTCACCGGAGGCATTGCCCCCTACACCGGAAGCTGGACCGACATCGAAGTGATCCACCTGCTGAAAAGATGCACATTCGGCGCACCGGTCGAAGAAGTGACTTACTTCCGCACGCTGACACCTTCGGCTGCGGTGGACGAGTTGGTCAACACGGCAAACACAGCAGAACGTATCGGCGAACCGGTAAAATTTTATTCAGTGAACCTGACGAACACGCCGGCCGATGACCCCGACTGGTCGGTGCCCTTAGGCGCCAGCTGGGTGAATATCCCTACCCAGTCGGGCGTAGTAGAGGGCAACCGCCGCGAAGCAGTAAAAGCCTGGTGGTTCAACAATATTATACGCCAGCCGCGCAGCATTGAGGAGAAAATGATCTTGTTCTGGAGCACGCATTTCAGCGTAGAGTTCGATACTGTCAGCAACGGAATTTTCTGTTACCAGTATGTACAACTGCTGCGTAAACATTGCCTCGGCAACCTGAAGGAAATGGTAAAAGCCATCACGCTCAATCCAGCCATGCTGGTTTACCTGAACGGCTTCCGCAATACCAAGACGGCGCCCGATGAAAACTATGCACGGGAACTGCAGGAATTGTTCACACTGGGAAAGGGGCCAGCCAGCCAGTTCACCGAAAATGATGTGAGAGAGGCAGCACGGGTGCTTACCGGATATCAGATCAACTTTGCCAATGCCACCCCTTTTTTCAATCCCACCCGGCACGATTTCAATCCCAAACAATTCTCTTCATTCTACGGCAATACGGTCATCAGCAGGCCATCCGGACAGGGAGAGGCCGAACTCGACGACCTGCTCACCATGATCTTCAACAAGGAAGAAGTTTCGCGATACATTTCCCGCCGGCTCTACCGATTTTTCGTGTACGATGAAATCACAGCGCAAACCGAGGCCAACATCATCGAGCCGCTGGCAGCCACCATGCGGAGCAACAATTACAACATCAAGCCCGTACTGGCCCAGCTTTTCAAAAGCCAGCATTTCTTCGACGTGCTGCAATATGGCGGCATGATCAAAAGTGCGGTGGATTTCACGGCCGGCCTGATCAGGGAATGCGATGTGCGTTTCCCTGCCCCCTCGAACAGCATCTTGCAATACAGGCACCTGGGCCTGCTCACTTTCAGCTTTCTTCCACCCATGGAACAGAATATCGGCGATCCGCCCAATGTGGCCGGATGGCCGGCTTACTACCAGACGCCGCTCTTCGACCGGAACTGGATTACCAGCGACACCTTCATCAGCCGGCAAAACCTGGTGACCTTGCTGATCACTTCGGGTTACACATTCGGTGGCTACAACCTGCAAATCAACTGCGCCCGGGTGGCGGCGCGCATGCCCAATCCCTCTGACCCCAACCAGCTCATCCTCGACCTCAATAAATATTTTTTACGCAGAACACTCAGCCAGCCCCTGCGCGATTCCATCAAGGTGGACATCCTGCTCAGCGGACAATCGCAGGATTATTACTGGACCAATGCCTGGAACGCCTATGCATTCAATCCGCAGGACCTGAACGCCTTCAGCGTCGTCAACAACCGGCTGAAAAACCTAATGCTTTATCTGCTCACCAAGCTGGAAGAGTACCAGCTCATGTGACAAAAACAGACCAACGAACTTACAATCAATATCAACCGCCCGAATATGCAAAGAAGGAAATTCGTAAGAAATACAACGGTAGCCGCGATGGGGCTTCCGCTGTCGCTCAAGGGGATGGACCTTACCGCGCATGCCGACAATCCAGCATTGCAAGAGCTCCTCCTGCCCGGCACTGCCAACGACCACGTACTGGTGGTAATCCAGCTGAACGGTGGCAACGACGGGCTGAACACCGTGATACCGCGCGACCAGTACAGCCGATATTTCAACGCACGCGCCAACATCGCCATACCTGAAAACCGCATCCTGCCCATTACCGGCACTTCGGTGACAGGCCTGCATCCGTCCCTAACCGGTATGCGCGACCTATACAACGAGGGTAAGGTTTGCATCATACAGTCGGTAGGTTATCCCAACCCCAACTTCTCCCATTTCAGGGCTACCGATATCTGGATGACGGCTTCCGAAAGCAATCAGTACCTCAATGACGGCTGGCTCGGCCGCTACCTCAACGGAGCATATTCCGGAT
>JBIIDU010000296.1:0-3027 GCA_044238165.1 Ferruginibacter sp.
CGCCAGCTGCCCGAAAAAATTGAAGGCGATGAATCCGGCACTGATGAGGAAAAAAGGCCGAAGCCGCTGCTCGTTGCGGAGAAAAAAAAGTCCCGGTGCCATCACATTGCCCAAAATGCCCGTCAGCAGTGCGGTACAGCCATAGGGCCAGAAAGCGAAACCGGTATCTGCAAAAAAGAGATCGAAAAGATGCGGACCGAAAAATAGAAACAACAATGCACCGGCTGCGGAGGAAAGCAGGGTGAAAAGAAAGAGGGATGATACGAATCGTTTCCTACCTGCGCTGCCTTCGATCTGAAAGTACTGGTTGGCCATGGCACCCGAAATACGCAGCGATATCAGGAATCCGGCAATGATGGATACACGGTTCATGAGTTCGTTCACACCAAATTCCTCCAACGAGAATCGGCTCAGGTAAAAAGGCAGCAGCAGCCAGGAGGAAAGGAACTGCAGGGCGCTTACAAGCAGAAATATGGCTGTAGCCCTGGAAGCGGCATGGAAACGAATGGCGAACATATGGGGCTGCTCGATTGAAGCGGCAGTGGCCGATTGGTATATCAGCCCGTTGGCATAATTTGCAATGTACTCATTTAAGCGCTTGTATGCCCCTGAAGGAAAAAATCGGTTTGCTGAAATCGTGGCTGCTGTATTACGGAAATCCGGCCGGGCGTTACCGGCTGCGAAAATTCTACAGCGGGTTCATCGGGCCAGGCACGCTGTGCTTTGATGTGGGTGCCCACCTGGGCAACCGCACCGCGGTATGGCTCCGTTCAGGCGCGCGTGTGGTGGCGGTAGAGCCCCAGCCTGCCTGCATCCGCTACCTCCGGAAAAAATTCGGCAGGCACAAGCGGTTCACTCTTTTCCCAGGTGCGCTCGACAGCCGGGTTACGGAAAAGACCCTGCACATTTCCAGCCTCAACCCGGCCGTAAGTACGCTGAGCGATGAGAGCTGGATGAGTCGGATGGCGGATGCCGCCAGTTTCCGGCTCGAGTGGGACAGCACGACCACCGTACCCACCACCACGCTCGACCAGCTGATTGCCGAACACGGCATTCCCGGATTCTGTAAAATCGATACCGAAGGGTACGAACTGCAGGTGCTTCAAGGATTGTCGGTTGCCCTGCCGCTGCTGTGCTTCGAAGTCATTTCCGTACAGAAGGAAAGCGTGGAGCCCTGTATCGGACACATCAATGCACTGGGCGATTACGAGTACAACTGGTCGGTGGCGGAATCGCTCCGGTTCCGGCTTCCGGAATGGGTAAACGCGGCGCAGGTACTGAAAGCCATTCAACAATATCCCTCACCCCTCTTCTCGGGCGACATCTATGCAAGACGCAAATCCTGACCTGCTCTTCTGGCTTCTTTTCCTCGGTATCAATTCGCTGGTATTCCTTCCCGCCTATCTGATCCATTATCCCGACTCTTCGTTTCTTCCTCCTGTTTTTTACGGAAAAACATCTACCATCAACAAGCAGAATGGCAGTGTATTTGTGCGGGTAAACCAGGACATTTTCCGCATCAGCGCCGACCTGGCCATCCTAATGCTACCGGTGCTGTTCGTAAGGCATCCCATGTTTGTTCGTCTCTACAGCATCGTATGTTCGCTCTACTTCGTACTGATGCTTGTTTATCAGATCACCAACGGCATCTGCCGGAAAATATACCACAAGGAGCTCACCCACTTCGAAGTACTGCGCTACCTGCACATCGGCTACACGATTGTCCGGCACTCGGCCCTCCACCAATTGCTGCTGCTGGCTTCCGGCCTGCTGCTGCTGTTTTCGGCAACGGGGTACGGTTTCTTCCGCCTCTTCAACTGGATGAGCCACCAACATCTTTCACCGGCCACCGCTCTGGTACTGGTGATTTTGGCACTCATACCCTATTATGTGAGAAGAAGGGTAATGACGCTTGCCTTTTCAAACAAGGTATTCCCTCTGCATGCTTATGAGCTGTTCAAACTTTTTTTTCTCTCGCGTACAGGCGGCTACCGGCTCACGAGTCAGATCAACACGGCGGAATTGGTTTCCCAATCACCGGTTCCTTTGCCTGCGCTGAACAACCGTCCCAACATCTATGTACTTGTGGTTGAATCGTACGGGCGTATGCTGCTCGACCAGAAGGACAGCCCCGGGAATACTTACCTGAGCGATATCGCTGCGGCGGAAAAGCTGCTTGAAGAAAGCGGTTTCCACAGTTCTTCGGCCTTGTCCACCAGTCCGATCTCCGGCGCAGGTTCGTGGATTGCCTACAGCAGTTTTCTCTACGGTATCGACATGCGCAACCAAATGATTTACGACCACCTGCTGGCCGACAGCCACATGCGCGGATACAACCACCTCTTCCGGATGCTGCAGAAAAGCGGTTATACCAACTACAGGCTGAATGCGGTGGGTGTCACCTACGACGGCGTAGCCATTCCCTGGGAGCAGTACTCCAGCTTCTATTCGGTAGATGAATGGATCCATTTCAACGACATGGGTTATACGGGGCAGATGTACGGCCTGGGACCCGCTCCGCCCGACCAGTATATTTTGCACCACACCACGAAACTGGTGAAAGCCAAACAAAAAGAACCCTTCAGCCTCTTCATCCTCACCCAGAATTCGCACAATCCCTTCCATACCTGCCCTCCCTACCACGAGAACTGGCAGGACTGCTGCATTCCGCCGGAGCAGGTGGAGAAGAAAGGCGCCAAACTGGTATCGCTGCCCGACATCAATCATTATTACAAGGCCATCAGCTATGAACTGAAAACCCTCAGCAATTTCATTGTGCAGGAAGGTGGCGACAACGACATTTTCATTCTCCTGGGTGACCACCAGCCGCCGATTTTCAGCGAAGCCGATGTTGGAACAGAAACACCCGTGCATATCATCACCCGTCGGAAAGATTTTCTGAAAGAGTGGGAAGACCAGGGCTTTGTTGCGGGTATGCTGCCTGAAAGCGGCAGGCCCTTCTTCCACCACGCAGGGCTGTATTCCCTCTTCCTGCGCGCCATGCACCGATGCTACGCGGCCGGCGGA
>JBIIDU010000297.1:0-3022 GCA_044238165.1 Ferruginibacter sp.
GAATAATGTCGACCAGAAAAGCAAAAGCCATGGAGAAATAGATATAGCCCTTGGGAATTTTGAATGCAAGCCCTTCTGCAATCAAGGCCACACCGATCATCATCAGGAAGCAGAGCGCCAGGATCTTGAAGGAAGGATGCCTGCGGATGAATTCGCTGATGGGCCGGGAAGCCACCAGCATGATCAGCACCGTCACAATCACCGCCGTGTACATCACCCAAAGTTCCTGAACCATGCCCACGGCTGTAATGATGGAGTCGACCGAAAATACCAGGTCAAGCAAAATCACTTCCCCCAGCAAACGGCCGAAAGTGGCCTGACCGAATATATGTGGCTCCGAACCGGAAGCCACCTCCGCCTTGTGATAGATTTCCTTCGTGCTCTTGTACAAGAGAAACAAACCGCCCAGCAGAAGAATCAGCGACTTGCCCGAAAAATCGACTTCAAAAGCCTGGAACAAAGTCTTGTCAAGCTTCAGGATCCAGGATATGAACGCCAGCAGCACGAGCCGCATCACCATGGCCAGCCCGATGCCCCAGAAACGCAGTTTGTTCCGTTGCGAATCAGGAAGCTTGTCGGCCAATATGGAAATGAAAATGATGTTGTCTATTCCCAGAATCACTTCCAGTGCAATCAGGGAAATCAGCGGTATCAAAGCATCCACCATATCCGTATTTTTTTGCAGTAATTATTGTTTTATTCCTCAGGGGAGGCGGCAATGAGATACCGCACCGCCAGTTCGTAGCCCATGAGACCCAGCCCGCTGATCACACCCCGGCAGGAACCCGACACATGCGATACATGCCGGAAGGGCTCGCGGGAAAATATATTGGAGATATGCACTTCCACCACTGGTGTTTTCACCGCCGCAATCGCATCGCCCAGCGCCACCGAAGTATGGGTGTAGCCTCCGGGATTGATCACAATGGCATCGGCGCCTCCCATACCCGCCTGTTGCACTTCATTGATCAGTTCCCCTTCCACATTGCTCTGGTAGGCGCTGAAATGCAGATCGGGAAACTGACTGCACAGCACGGCAAAGTAAGCATCGAAAGAAAGCGTACCGTAAACTTCGGGTTCGCGGGTTCCGAGCAGATTTAGGTTGGGACCGTTGATGATGGATATCTTCATGTGGTTGCGTACTGGTTGTTGGTGTATCAGGCAGAGGCTCCGCGCATCATGGCCATAAAATCATCAAAAAGATACCGGCTGTCGTGCGGACCGGGAGCAGCTTCTGGATGATACTGCACCGAAAAAGCCGGACGGCTCCGGAGACGGATGCCTTCGATGGATCCGTCGTTGAGATTCACATGGGTGATTTCCGCATCGGCCGAAGCCTTTACCGCATCGGCATCCACACCAAAGCCATGGTTCTGCGTAGTGATCTCACTCTTTCCTGTAACCAGGTGCTTTACCGGATGGTTGAGTCCACGGTGCCCATGATGCATTTTGAAGGTGGGTATGCCCACACTGCGGGCCAGAAGCTGGTGGCCGAGGCAGATACCGAACAGGGGCTTGCCGGTTTCCAGCAACAAGCGAATTAGCGATACCGCATAATCCATGGCTGCAGGGTCTCCGGGGCCATTGCTCAGAAAATATCCTTCAGGTTGGAAAGCTTCCAGTTCCTTTATGCCTGTTTGCGCGGGAAAGACACGCACTCTGGCGCCTCTGTCGGTGAAATGGCGGATTATGCTCCGCTTCACGCCATAATCGAGTACGGCTATGCGAATACCATCAGAACCCTCACCCATATCATAGGGGACGGCGGTGCTGACTGAAGTCGCGAGTTCCTGTCCGGCCATGGACGGGGTGCACTCCAGCTGCCGGCGCAGCGATTCATCGGAAGAATCGTCGGTACATACGATGCAATTCATGGCACCCCGGCTGCGCACATGGGAAACAAGTGCACGGGTATCGACATCGCTGATGCCCACAATGCCCTCACGTTCAAAATAAGCCTGCAGGGAAGTATCGGCTGCGGCCCGTGAAAAATGGCCGCCCAGATTCCGGGCAATGACCGCCTTCACTTTTGCACCGCCGCTTTCATTATCGTTTTCCCAGGTACCGTAGTTGCCGACATGCGCACAATTCATGATCAGCACCTGCCCGGAATAGCTGGGATCGGTGAACACTTCCTGGTAACCGGTCATTCCGGTATTGAAACAGATTTCGCCGGTGGCTACACCCCGCTTGCCGAAAGCTGTTCCCCGAAAAAGCGTACCGTCTTCCAGTAAAACGCGTGCGGAATTCACTTTGCTGTCCGGTACCATATGATAAGATTGTTCTGCAAAGAAAATGTATGCATCTTTCCCCCCGTAAAAAAATTATACCCAAAAAATTCCCTCGGTTCGGGAAGCAGACAGAAAGCAGGGGCAAAAAAAAACTCCGGTGAATACCGGAGTAAGTATGAAGAAAAGATCCGTTCGAACTATTCGGCAGCATCGCCAGCGGCAGGAGTTTCCGCTTCGGGAGCCTCGGTGGTGGCGGCTTTTTTCCGACTACCCCCCCTGCGGGTCTTCTTGGCGGGCTCGGCAGCAGCGGAAGTTGCAGCGCCTTTTCCGTAAACCTCGTTGAAGTCAACCAGCTCAATCATGGCCAGTTCGGCAGCATCACCGGTACGCTGGCCCAGTTTGATGATGCGGGTATAACCACCGGGGCGTCCCACCACTTTTGGTGCCACTACGGTGAACAATTCCTTCACCGCCAGCTTGTCGTGCAGATAACTGAACACGATGCGGTGGTTGTGCATGATGGCCTCTTTGGAATCGGTGTGCTTGGTTTTGGTAATCAGCGGCTCGATGTAGGTACGCAATGCCTTGGCCTTGGCCAGAGTGGTGGTGATCCGCTTGTGGGTGATGAGCTGGCAGCCCAGGTTCATCATCAGCGCACGGCGGTGAGAAGCCGTTCTGCTGAGGTTGTTGTTTTTGTTTCCGTGACGCATGACTTTAGTTTTAGATTCCCCCGCACCGTGTCAGGAATTGCGGGGTACTTGCTGTTTATAGAATGGGGCGCCTTTCGGCGT
>JBIIDU010000003.1:0-34001 GCA_044238165.1 Ferruginibacter sp.
GCAATGGAATCAGCAAAACGATATCTGGTAACGGCCGCCCTGCCCTACGCCAATGGCCCTGTGCATATCGGGCATCTGGCCGGATGCTATCTCCCGGCCGATATTTATGTACGTTATCTCCGAGCCCGTAAGCAGAATGTGAAATTCATCGGCGGCAGCGATGAGCATGGTGTTCCGATCACCATCCGGGCCATGAAGGAAGGCGTGTCACCGCAACAGGTGGTGGACCGTTATCATCAGCTTATCAAAAGCTCCATGGAGCAGATGGGGATTTCCTTCGACATCTACTCACGGACCACATCGGCTGTACATCACGAAACAGCATCGGCCTTCTTCCGTAAAATGTATGATGCGGGCCTTTTTGAAGAGAAAGCGTCCGAGCAGTATTACGATGAAACTACCGGCACCTTCCTGGCCGACCGCTATATCACCGGCACCTGCCCGGTTTGCTCGGCTCCGGGGGCCTATGGCGACCAGTGCGAGAAATGCGGCAGTGCGCTTTCTCCCGAGCAGCTGATTGATCCGCGCAGTGCCCTGAGCGATTCGGTACCTGTAAAAAGAACAACCACGCACTGGTATTTTCCACTGCAGCAATATGAATCCTGGCTGAAGGAATGGATTCTGGAAGGCCATCAGGAATGGAAGAATAATGTATACGGCCAGTGCAAGAGCTGGCTCGACAGCGGCTTGCAGAGCCGGGCCATGACGCGCGACAGTAACTGGGGTATTCCGGTACCCGTTGCGAACGCCGCAGGAAAAGTTCTGTACGTATGGTTCGACGCGCCCATCGGCTATATCAGCGCCACCAAGGAACTCACGCCCGATTGGGCGGAGTATTGGTGCAGCCCCGATACCAAACTGGTGCATTTCATCGGCAAGGACAACATCGTGTTCCATTGCATCATCTTCCCGGCCATGCTGAAGGCGCACGGCGGTTTTGTGCTGCCCGACAATGTGCCGGCCAACGAGTTTCTCAATATCGAGGGCGAGAAAGTAAGCACCAGCCGTAACTGGGCGGTATGGGTACATGAATATGCGCAGGATTTTTCCGGTTGCGAAGATGTGCTCCGGTATGTGTTGTGCGCCAACGCCCCCGAAACAAAGGACAACGATTTCACCTGGAAGGATTTTCAGGACCGCAACAACAGCGAGCTGGTGAGCATCTTCGGCAATTTTGTGAACCGCACCTGGGTGCTGATGCATAAGCTTTGCGGAGGAAAAGTACCGAAGTTGCACGAAAGCCTGCTTGATGAAAAAGACCGCGCACTCATCCGGGCTATTGCCGCTGCTCCCGATAACGTCGGCAGCTGTATCGAATCATTTCACTTCCGGGATGCCCTGTATGCCGTCATGGACCTTGCGCGCACCGGCAACAAATACATGCAGGAGAAGGAACCCTGGATCCTGGCCCGTAAAACAGCACCCGGTGCGGTGGGCATTTCTTCCGAAGAGGCCCTGGCCGCGCAGCAGGCCATCGACAACTGTATGCATCTCTGCCTGCAACTAACCGCCAACCTCTCCATACTGATCCATCCCTTCCTGCCTTCTACCGCCATAAAAATGCTGCATATGATGAAGGTGGTGGACAAGATGCTGGACTGGGAAAATGCGGGCAGGCTCGATCTGCTCCGGGTAGGCTATAGCCTGCGGGAGCCCCAGTTGCTTTTCAGGAAAATTGAAGATGCTGAAATAGCGGCACAGATTGAAAAACTCCATTCAGGGCAAGTCCGGCCGGGAGGCACACAAAACGCAGCCTCCGTGCAGCCCACCAGCAAAGCGGCAGAAACTGCACAGGCTGAGCAGAAACCCCTGATCGGCTATGAGGACTTTTCGAAACTACATCTGCTCACCGGAACCATTGTGGCCGCCGAAAAAGTGGAGAAGGCCGACAAGTTGCTCAAACTGCAGGTGGATATGGGCAATGAAGTGCGTACCATTGTGAGCGGAATCGCCCTTCATTATGAACCCGCGTCAATCATTGGTCGTCAGGTGGTGGTAGTTGCCAATCTTGCTCCGCGGAAAATGCGCGGCATAGAAAGCAACGGAATGATACTGATGGCGGAAGACAAAACCGGAAAGTTGCTGTTTGTTTCGCCTGAGAAGTATACCGATAACGGAAGTATTGTGAGCTGACCGTTCAACCTTATAAGAACGCCAGGCTGCGTCTCACTCAAGAAAAAAATCTTTATGCAAAACAGGGCCATAAGAAAATTAGCAGTGCTGGGAAGCGGGGTGATGGGCAGCCGCATCGCGTGTCATTTTGCAGGAGCAGGTATTTCCGTGCTGCTGCTCGACATGATTCCCGAAGGTGTTGACGTATCGGCTCCTGTGCATGCCAGAAACAAACTGGTGAACGACGCACTCGCTGCCGCCCTGGCATCCAACCCTTCGCCTATTTATATAGTCGATGCCCGTAAAAAAATCACCACCGGAAATTTTACCGACAACCTTCCCGAAATCGCCGAATGCGACTGGGTGATTGAGGTGGTGGTGGAACGGCTCGATATAAAAAAGCAGTTGCTGGAGCAGGTGGATGCGCTCCGCAAGCCGGGTACGTTGATCACTACCAATACATCGGGCATACCCATCCACCTGATGGCGGAAGGGCGCAGCGATGATTTCAAGAAACATTTCTGCGGCACCCACTTCTTCAATCCGCCCCGTTATCTGCGCCTGCTCGAAATCATACCCACGCCGCATACCGATCCGGCCGTCATTGATTTTCTGGTGCGCTATGGCGATGTGGTGCTGGGCAAAACCACTGTGTTGTGCAAAGACACGCCCGCATTCATTGCCAACCGTATCGGTGTGTACGCCATGATGACCGTGATGCAGGTGATGGAAAAACTGCAGCTCGGCA
This sequence comes from Ferruginibacter sp., assembly GCA_044238165.1. Taxonomy (GTDB): domain Bacteria; phylum Bacteroidota; class Bacteroidia; order Chitinophagales; family Chitinophagaceae; genus Ferruginibacter. Next base: position 2,861 of record JBIIDU010000003.1, read on the forward strand.
TCGACGAGGTGGATGCCCTTACCGGCCCTGTTGCGGGCAGGCCCAAATCGGCCACCTTCCGCACTGCCGATGTGGTCGGTATCGATACGCTGGTGAAAGTGGCCCGGGGCGTGGCGGAAAATTGTCCGAACGACGAGGACAAGTCCACATTCGATTTGCCTGTGTGGCTGCAGGCCCTGGTAGAGAAAAAATGGCTGGGAGACAAAACGGGGCAGGGCTTTTTCATGAAAACCAAGGGTGGCGACGGCTCCAAGGAAATCAAAACCCTCAATCTGCATACGCTGGAGTATGAGCCCCGACGCAAGTCCGCCTTCCGTACCCTCGAAGAAGCAAAGCCGCTGGACAACCTGGCCGACCGGCTTCGGCTGCTTTTTGCCGGAATCGACAAGGCTGGCGAATTCTACCGTATGTTCCACTACCGTCTCTTCGCCTATGTCAGCCACCGCATTCCCGAAATCAGCGATGAGCTGTACCGGATCGATGATGCACTGCAGGCCGGTTTCGGCTGGGAGGCCGGCGCATTTGAAAGTTGGGACATCCTGGGACTGCTGCCGGTGTCGAAGGCCATGAAAGCTGCGGGCCACAAGGTGGCGGACTGGGTAGATGAGATGATTGCAGCGGGTCATGCTTCTTTTTACAAAATTGAATCCGGAAAGCGTCTATACTATGACGTGAATACCCGGGACTACCTTCCGGTACCGGGTGCGTCGGAATGCATGGTGATGCGCAACCATTCCGACAGCCGTATCTGGAAAAACAGCGCCTGTTCGGTATATCACCTTGGCGATGCCGTGCTGGGCCTGGAGTGGAATACCAAGATGGGCAGCATCGGCGGCGAAGTGCTGGAGGGTATCCAGCGCGCCATTTCCCTGGCAGAGTCCGATTACAAAGGGCTAGTCATCGCCAACGAGGGCCCTCAGTTCAGCGCCGGAGCCAATGTGGCCATGATTTTCATGCTGGCCATCGAGCAGGAATACGATGAGATCGATATGGCGGTGCGCCTGTTCCAGCAAACCATGATGCGGGCCCGCTATTCTTCGGTACCCGTTGTGGTGGCACCCCACGGACTGACATTGGGAGGCGCCTGCGAACTCAGCCTGCATGCCGACAAGGTTGTTGCGGCCGCAGAAACTTATATAGGGCTGGTGGAAGCCGGCATCGGCGTCATTCCCGGAGGCGGCGGCACCAAGGAGTTTGTGTTGCGTGCATCCGATGAACTGCATGCCGGTGAGGTGGATATCAATACCATCATGAATCGCTTTCTTACCATCGCAACCGCCAAAGTGGCCACATCGGCGCACGAGGCATTTGAGATGGGCGTTTTGCGCAGGGGTACCGATGCGATTTGCATGAACCAGTCGCGGCGGATCGATATGGCCAAAAAATCGGTGCTATCCCTGTACGACGCCGGTTATGTGATGCCGGTCCGCCGCAACGATATCCGGGTACTGGGCCGCGGAGCGTTGGGCACCATGCTGGCAGGAATACACGGGATGTACCGTGCCAAACGGGCCACCGAACATGATGTGGTGGTGGCGAAGAAACTTGCTTATGTGATGTGCGGCGGTGATCTCAGTCAGCCGGCAACCGTATCGGAACAATACCTGCTTGACCTCGAGCGGGAAGCTTTTCTGAGTTTGTGCGGTGAAAAGAAAACGCTAGAGCGGATGCAGCACACGCTCAAAACCGGCAAGCCGCTTCGGAACTGACGGCTATCAGTCGGCCGGCTCCCGGAAGGCGAAACTTTCCGCAATCAACCGGTGGAAATGATGTGTGCCGGTTTCACGGGTCACCGAATACCGGCCCTGGCGATAAAGGTGCGAACGGATTCCGCGCTGTACATTCTCCACGATTTCCTCATCCTCTTTTTCTACCCGGTCGAGGTTGCTGCCCGCGCCCTTGTCGTATTTCTCCTCTTTCCACATGAATACCAGAAAATGCACCCGGGTTTTGTCGGGCGCAACGGGGCTGACCACATTCACCGACAAGCCCCAGGGATAGAAGTTGAACATCATGTTGGGATAAACCCAGAAATAATATGCGGCGATTTTTTGTCCGTAGTCCACCGAACCGGGGGGCAGGTCAAAACAATCCTCCCCGTCTTTTCCTACTCCGATCTGCAGATTCGATTTTTCAAACAGTTCCGTGGTGTAATCGGTATAGCTCAGTGCTGCGTTGAGTCCGGCATGTACGAAGGGAATATGAAACCCTTCGAGATAGTTCTCGCAGTAAAGGGCCCAGTTGGCCTGCACATCGTAGGTCTTGCCCAGATCGGGGCGGAATACAAATTCGTCCAGCGGCAGCCAGTGCATCCGCTCCATCATGTCTTTCAGGTAGGGCATGGCGTTACCGGCCGGTTTCAGTGAGGTGAACAACAAATTGCCCCATTCAAACAGGGGGAGTTGGGCCAGATTGTCTTCCGGCGCGGGAAAGTCTTCCACTTCCTTGAACTCGGGCATGGATACCATCTTGCCTTTCAGGTCGAATACCCGTCCGTGGTACCGGCAGCGAAGATGTGCTGCCTTGCTGCAGGCGCTGCCCGCGAGGATATTGCCCCGGTGCGTACACACATTGCTGAGGCAGTGTACTTCTCCCTCCCGGTCGTGGGTGAGCATCAGCGGTTCATTGAGGTAGTGCTCCAGCAATGTGAACGGATACACATCGCCCGGATACTTGATCATGTCGCGGCAGCCCGCAAATTGCCAGGAATGCAGGAATATTTTTTCCTTGGCCGCTTCAAACCAGCGGGATGAGGTGTAAAACTCCGTGTCAAGGGTTTTTGCGCGGGCGATGTTCGGGTCGATGAAGAAGGGGTCCATACTGTTTGTTTCCGATAAAGTTAGCGAAATGGGTGTGAAGGAGCGGGTTGAAAGGTTTTGAAGGTTGATGAGGTCGCTCAGCTTTAAAGATCGGGTTCGATTGCCGTATCAAGAAAATGTTTGAAAGGTTTCTAAGGTTTAAGAGGTTTGAGAGGTTAGCTCCGTGGAGGACATACTTACATTCACAATCTGTCAGTTTTCTGAATCAGGAAATTCCCAAAAGCAAAAAGCCGGTGGAATCACCGGCCTTCTGCTTTGTGCCTGGTTTTGATATTATTTGTTCTGGATCATCAGTTGCTGAACGGAAATTCTTTCCTGTCCTTCAAATACCTCCAGCTGGTAGGTTCCGCTGGTGGTATGCTGCGGCAGTTCAACCTGGCGTATAGCGCTTCCGCCGTTGTGGTCGATCGCCTGCGACAGGATTGTTTTGCCATCGGTGGAAACAAGGCGCAGGTTATACCGTCCTGCAGCCTGGTTCACCAGTTGCAGGTTCATGGTATTTCCTTCTACCGGGTTGGGATACACGCTGATGCTGCCTCCGGCCTTGCCTGTCATCACTTTCACGATGTTGGTGTATTTGAAGCGGCCGTCGTTGTCCACGCAGCGGATGCGGTAGTAGTTCCAGCCGTTCAGTGTCTGCGCATCGTCGAATCGGTAAGCGGTTGAAGCAGCTGCGGTGTTGCGGGCGGCTACCGTACCAATGGCGCTGAAGTTGCGTCCGTCGGCGGAGCGTTCTACCCGGTATTCACGCAGGTTCACCTGGTTGCTCACTGTCCACTCAACTGCTACGCGGTTGTTGAGTGCGGTTGCCCGAACCTCTGTGACCGTTACCGGCAGCGGTGTCAGCGGCCTGAATACGATGCGGAAGCGGCTTTGTGCGGCAGAAGCGGCGTCGGCGCTTACGGTGAATGTGTATGCGCTGGTATCGTTAAGGTTCACCGGCACGCTGGTGTTGGTGTAGGCGTCTTCGAGGAAGGCGTTCACATCGGCAGGCATGTTCACCGGAGTGAAGTGCAGGCGGTAGCTGATGCGCTTGAGCGAATACATCTTGAAGAAGACGGTGTCGCTGATGGCGGGTAGCTGACGGGCTTCCACGGCGAGTTCCTTGCCGTTACGCAGGAGGCCGAAGTTTTCGCCGAAGTTGCCGCTCTTGATGACATCTTCGGTATTGATGGCGTTGTCGAATTCGTCGCCGAAGCGTACGGTATTGCCATCAGCCAGTTGCAGGCCTGTGGCGGTAAGGGCATGAAGTGTGGTTTTCAGCTTCATGTTGCTTCCGTTGCCGGTGGGGCGGAACATGTTCATGCTTCCTCCGGCTTTGGCATTTTCGCTGATGGTGATGGATCCGGCCGCTTCACCGCTGTTCTGGATGAAGAAGGCTGCACCGCTCTGCACGTAGTTTAAATCGGCAGGCTCGGCACTTTCGAGACTTCCACCGCCGGGTGTCACATCGTAGTTGCCGGTGGTAGGGTCGAAGTAATAGGTTTGATAGGCGCCCAGTCCATATCCTCCGGCCAGTTTGGGATCCCAAACCTGGAAGGAGTTGGAAATCACATCACCGTTGGTGCGTGTAGCCAGTACGGTACGCATGTCGATGGCGCTGGGGTAGGGGTTGCTCACGAGGGCGAACTTGCCGGGATTGACGGTGACGGCAGCTTGTGTACCCATGATGAGGTTACCCTTGCTGCGCAGCGTGGTGCTGGTGGCGGCCATGGTGTTGGATCCGAACTGTCCGGGGCTGCGGTCGCCGCGGATGAACAGGAAGTAGCCCGAATAATCGTTGAGTTGTGTGTTGTTGGTATTGGGCACACCCAAGAGGTTGTCGTTTTGCGAATCATAGTAAAACAGGGAGTAGCCCACCGAACGCTGGTCGAAGCCGAGTGCTTGTGCAGCCTCGTTACTGCCGCCGGGCCCGGTGATCATGGTGCCGAATCCGGGTGTGTTGTTGTGTGCGGAGTTCGACTGACCTTCCTGCCATGCCTGGTTGATGGTTTGTCCGGTGGTATTCACCGCCATCAGCCTCCAGGCCTTGTAAGTATTTTTTGGAATGAAGCGCTCCACGGTCACATTGCCGGAAATATAGTTCGACGATGTGGTGTTGGGTGCAATACGGGCTGTGCCGAAGCTGTTCGACTTGATGGTCAGGTTGTCGTTTGTAGTGAGCACGGCCGATCCGCCGACGGTAAGGGTGCCTTCGGCATTGGCTGTTGTTCCGGCAGTAATGTTGAGCGGATTGCTCAGCGAAGCGATGGCTCCGTTGCCGAGTGTCAGGTTCTTCAGGAAGTTACCGGTGCCGCTTTGTGTGAAGCGCAGTGCTCCGGCATTGCCGTTGAGTACCAGATTCGAGGTATGTGAGCCGGTGATGCTTCCAGGTCCGGATACCGGTCCGTTGATGGTTACGGTATTTCCATTGATGTCGAAGGTTTTTTCTTCGGCAATTTCAAGACCGCCGAGCGTAACATCCGCATCGAGGTTCGGTAGGTTGGTGGCAGAAGAAGAGATGATGACATCGCTTCCGCTTACGGGAACCACGCCGCAGGACCAGTTGGCCGCATTGTTCCAGCTGCTGTTTGCAGCGCCCGACCAGCTGTTTGCAGGCACGGTTACTGCGAATGTGCGCGCAGAACTGCTGCCACAACCGTTGTTTGCGGTAACGGAAATGTTGCCGCTTTGGATGCCGCTGGTTACGGTGATGCTGTTGCTGTTCTCGCCGCCGGTGATGCTCCAACCGTTAGGTAGGGTCCAGGTATAATTATCGGTATTGGCTGCATTGCCGATGCTGAAACTGTTGCCGCTGATACCGGCGCAGATACTGGCGGTTCCGGCTATATTGCCTGATAGGGAAGGCGTGTCGTTCACCGAAATCATCATGCTTCTTGGCATCGTATAGTTTACGGTAAGCACGGGTGCGTTCAGGCCATTGCCGTCGCTTCCCGCCATTCCCCAGAAATTGTACGTAGTGGCCGCACCTCCGGTAAGGCCCATGGCCAGAAAACCCGGTGAACTGAGCCTGTTCTGGATATCGGTATTTGCGAAACTGTTCAGGTTGAAAGTGTTCAGCCCTGTAGTCAGAGTGCCTGTATTGGCATAGGGAATGGCTCCGCCTGTAGCCAGCAACTCAAGCTCCGCAAGTTGAACCGAGTTGGCCGAAGCGGGCGTATTCACAGAACTGATGTTGAGCCGGTAAGTACTGAACGCCTGTGTGTTGGTGGTGGTATATGTTTTTTTCAGTAACCTGCTTGCAAATGTCTCGTTGCTCCGGGTATCCACCGTGGTCCAGGTAGTACCTCCGTCGTTGGAGCCCAGCAGGGTCCAGTTTTTAGGATCTCTTTCCGGTGCATCATTGGCCGAAGTAAGGGTGTAAGAAGTCACCGTTGATGCATTGGTCGCAGCCCACTGCAACCAGGAGGGTTTGAGGTCGCTGGCACTACCCGTTGCATCGCCGCTAACTCCAAAGTCGAGCCATTTGGTGGACGTATTGTTGTCGATTACTTTGTTCCTGCCTTCGCTGGGCAGGTTTTCACCCCTTGCAGTTAGCGTGCCTCCCAAACCGGTGATATCGCCGGAAATGGTACCGGCGTAGGAACCTAAAGAGGTCCATAATGAAGCTGCGTTATCATTAGCGGTATTCACGCTACTGCCCACCTGAGTAACGGCATAATTACCCCCGCTTGCCGAGGTGCTGCTCTGTGTGATCTTGAGCGTGCTTCCGGTAATGGTGGCATTCGCTGGTATTCCGCTGAGCGGGAACACCAGATATCCCTTGCGGCTTGCGCTGTTGATGGAGATTTCGCCGCTGAATTTGCTGCTGTTGTCGGTATAGCCGGTATTATGACTGCCCGCTGAATTCACAGGGCTGATGTCGCTGCTGAGCGAAAGGCTGTTGCTGCCGCAGGCATTGTCGGGTACAACGGTTACGATGCCGCCCGTATTTCCTGCGGTTACCGTAATGGAGTTGGTGCCCTGGCCTCCGGTGATGCTCCAGCCGGAAGGCACCGTCCAGGTATAGTTGGCGGCCGTAGCTACAGCGTCGATGCTGTAGGTGATATTGCTTTGTCTGGCACAGACAGCATTACCGCCTGTGATGACGCCGGCGGCCTGGGGACTGGCTGCATCAACCCGTACGGAAGGCAATGCCGTCATGGTTGTATTGCATCCGGTGGCAGTGATGGTGGCCAGCACATTGAATGTGGTGGAAGCAGTTAGTGTTCCGGTGGAAATTGAAATTCCACTGCCTGTTCCCGATGAAGCCGTACCTATATTGGTATTTGTGGCATTGTTTCGGAGCTGGTAGGTGGTTCCGCTTACGGAAGAGCCGATATTGATGCTGGTGCTGCTTCCGGTACACAGGGCCGAAGCGGTTGCTGTGAGCGTTTGGTTCACCGGCAGCGGATTGATGGATACGGCTTGTGTGGTGGTCATCTGTGCCGAACATCCGGTGGCCGTGATGGTAGCCAGTACGTTGAACGTAATGCCGGAGGTAAGGTTTCCTGTAGGAAGATTCAGCGTTCCGGTGTTTCCGGCCAGTGCCGATCCTATCAGGGTGTTGCCTGTATTGTTCCTGAGTTGATAGGTTTCAGTGGAGAGGCTATTCGCTACCGTTATGTTGGTGCCGCTTCCGCTGCAAACTGCTGCCGCTGCACGGCCTGTTGTTTTGTTGGTCGGCAGGGGATTGATGGTGGTGATGGCCGGCAATTCGGACATGACCAACGTACAACCTGTGGTGGCGTGTGTAGCCCGCACATTGAAGGTGGTGGCTGTCGTAAGGTTGCCCGAATTCAGGTTGATGGTTCCGCCTGATCCTGCCACGGCCGTCCCGATATTCGTATTGCCTGTGTTGTTTCTGAGCTGGTAGTTGATTCCGCTTTCCGAAGCGTCCACGGTGATATTGGTGCTGCTGCCGTTGCACACGGCGGTTACCGCAGAGGCAACGGTTCTTTCCAACGGCAAAGCGTTGATGCTGATGGAAGGTGTTGTTGTCATCTGGGCGATACATCCTGTGGCGGTGATGGTAGCCAGTATGTTGAACGTTGTTGCATTGGTAAGGTTACCGGTTGGCAGGTTGATGCTTCCGCCGTTTCCGGATACAGCTGTGCCTATGTTGGAATTGTTGGCATTGTTGCGGAGCTGATAGGTGGTGCCGCTGACGGAGGTAGCCACAACGATATTGGTGCTGCTTCCGATACAAACAGCCGATGCGGCTGTGATGGTCCGTTCTGCGGGCAGGGCATTGATGGTCACGGCGGGTGTGGTAGTCATTTGTGCCGAACAGCCGGTGGTGGTATTGGTGGCCAGCACATTGAAAGTGGTTCCGGCGGTCAGCGTTCCGGTGGGAAGGCTGATGGTTCCGCCCGTACCGGTGACAGCACTGCCGATTGACACGTTGCCGGTGTTATTGCGCAGCTGATAGGTTTCCGATGCCAGAGAGTTTGCAACCGTAATATTGGTACTTCCCGAGGGGCAAACCGCCGAGGCTGAAGCTGCCACGGTTTTGTTCCACGGTATTTTATTGATGACCACAGAGTACGTGGCTGTTGCCGCCACACAGGGGCTGTTGCTTACCGTCATGGTCATTGTACGCGTGGTGCCGGTATCACCCAACGCCGGTGTGTAGGTAGGGGTGAGGGTTGTGGAGCCTGCTGTGATGGAGCCCGATCCGTTTTCGGTCCAGGCGATGGTGCCGTTGGATGCACTTGCCCCGCTGATGAGTGCCGTTCGGTTGGCACAGATGGTCTGGCTGCCGCCGGCACTGGCGGTGGGATTGGCGCGGATGTTTATCGTATGGTTCACAGTCACCGGTGTGTAGAGGGTGCTGCACGCATTGTTGCTGGTTACGGTCATGGTCAGCGAAACCGTGTTTCCGTAATCGCCGGCAGCAGTTGTATAAACCGGGGCGGTTGTGGTACCGCCCGATGTGATGGATCCGGCTCCGTTTTCGGTCCAGCTGATGGTGCCGTTGGCAGCCGTAAAGCCGCTAACCGTTACCGTTGCAGAAGTTTGACAGACGCTTTGCGCAGCACCGGCAGTTGCGGTAGGTCCTGTTACAATGGTCACCGTTGGCGTAGTGTTGAGCACCCGGGTGTTGGGACAGCTTCCTGTAGCTGCGGTAGTTGTGACCAGCACATTGTAGGTGGTAGTGGCCGTGAGATTTCCGGTAGGGAAGCTGATGGTTCCGCCCGTACCGGTTACTGCAGTGCCGACCAGTGCGTTATTGGCATTGTTTCTTAACTGATACGTTTCATTTACGGACGTACCGGCAACCGTGATATTGGTGGAAGTGCCCGTACAGATGCTGGCCGATTGTGCCGCCACCGTTTTGTTGGTAATAGGAGTCGCAGTAATGCTGATGGTGGGTGATGTGTACACCGTATTACCGGGGTTACATGTAGTAAACCAGCAGGTCGCCTCATTTACAATGTCAAACACAAGCGTGTTGTTTCCGGTTGCAAGTGGGGTGGAATACTCTTGGGCGCTGCCATCCCAGCGGGGGGTGAATGAACTCAAATTGGCAATCATGGCAGCCGCAATAGGTATGGTATAGGTACGGGTTTCGCCTGGAGCCAGGTTGCCGGCATTTACACGTGCCCATTTGTCGCTCCAGCCGGTACCCCAGCCGGCACCGATATTGATGTCGGTAGTGGAGGAAGTGCCGTCCACCCAGGTTGCAGTACCGATGTTTTTGATGGTTACTTCCACATTTCTCAGCTCACCCTGACACCAGGAACCGGAGCCGTAGCTCATTGATAGGTATTCCGCCGCATAAGGAGTTGCGATAACGGTTCCGTCGATATCGACTCCGCCATAGGCAGTGGCAGTACTTCCCTGGCAAACCAGATTATAGATGTCGGATGCACTGTTGGATTTGGTAAAGTATACTCTGAAGGTGACGGGTTTGAACCTGTTTTGCAGATTGGCATTACCGCTCAAAGTGATCGGTCTGTTGGTTCCGGTAGTGGAAGGTGTCCAACTTGAGAGATTGCTGGCATAGTTGTCTACGCTGTAACGCAGATAAGCGAGTCCCGTACCGATGGAACTGCTGTCGCGAAGCCGCAGTGAACTGACCGACAAGCGGTGTCCGGCCGCCGGGGTAAGGGTGAATTCATAATAATCATTGTCGGCCAGGTTCAGTGTCGAAGCGGTTGACCATCCTGTAGAACCATAGCCGTTTTCCTGTGCCGATGCGGTAATGCCGGCACCACGCGAGAGTTCTGAGAACGTGATGTTCGATGCTACGCCGCTTGCAGCAACTCCACCTGATGTTGTGCCCGTAATTCCGCAGAATGGCCAGCTACCGAGGATGGGCGATACCGATCCGTCGATATCTATACCTCGGTAGTTTGAGCCGGAAGTTCCCTGACAGTGGATGTTATACGCATCGGAAGCGCTGGATGCTCCGGTACGATAGATCCTGAAGGTTACGGCTTCGTTGATACGACCCTGTAACAGGGTATTTGCGCTAAGCGGAATTGAGCGGTTGGTATTTGTAGTGGCCGGCGTCCAGCTGGAAAGGTTGCTGGTAAAATTATCGAGGCTGTAACGCAAGCAAGCAGTTCCGACTGCCGAAGTGGCGATATCCCTCAGCCTGAGCGATGTGATGGATACACGGTTGCCTGCTGCCGGTGTTATGGTGAATTGGTAATAATCATTATCGGAAGTGTTCACTGATGCTGCGGTCGACCAGCCGGTTGAGGCAAATGTGTTGTTTTGTCCTGCTGCTGTGATGCCCGATCCGCGGGTAAGCGTGGAAAAAGTCACATTGGCAGCGACTCCGGTAGCCGTTCTGCTTGCAGCCGGAGTTGTGGTAAGTCCGCACATTTCCCAGCGGCCTAGTGTGCCGGTCTGGGCCTTTACCTGTTGCTGGTTGAGCAGAAGGGTGACGATTGTCAGGAAAAAATTCACCTGAAAAAATCGCTTGCCAATTTGTGTGCCGAAACAACTTTGTTTACGGGCGTTCAATCTGTTTTGCTGGGGTTGGGTACTTGTATGCATAATGGTATTTTTTCAAAATCAAACAGGCTGTTCCGGTTCTTGAAGGGAACATCTGGTCGGTTTTTCCTTTACGCACGATTCAGGAAGGAAGGACAGGGATACGGTTTATCCAAGAGGATGTGGAGATTATTTCACTGCGCACGAAACTAGCACAGTGGGGTATGTCGTCGGAGAAAGATTTTGTGAATTTTTCGGGAGGAATTGGGTAGGGATTACAAGCAAATTGTAAATTATTTTTCACATGTCCAATTTTTTTTTGAAAAAAAGCTAAAAAAATTCTTATCGATTACTTTTTTGAATGTTATAGATATTGATATAATTATATATTTCTCTCCCTGAATCGCAGATTGAACGGATATATGTGAATGAGTTTACCATAACGGTCACAAAGAAGAATACTCACCCGGACTATCATTTATCATTTATCATTTACCACTCAACATTTATCATTTATTGATCTCTTTTCAGGCGCAGGTCTCCCGACCTGTACCTCAGCGTTACTGGTTGTCGGTTTTGCTTTTTTGTCTGAACTATGATTGATATGATGGAATGAGGACTATGATTTGCAGGCTGCGGTTGGTGGCACACGAACAGGAAGGCAAAAATGTTTGAAAAGTTGGGAGGGTGCGGTTCGCACTGCATCGCTTTCCTTGAATGCGTTTACCATAGCGGTCATAAAGAAGAATACTCACCCGGACTATCATTTATCATTTACCACTCAACATTTATCATTTATTGATTTCCCCTTTCAGTTCATCCCACTTCCGCAAGGCATAAAAGATGCAGGCGGTATGCATGGCCTGCGGAAATTCATTGTGGTGCAACATTCGGCGCACCGATTCTACAGGTATCAGTTGTACGTCAATTTCCTCGTTCCGGTCGAGGGTCTGGTCGCCGGTCTTTTTTCCTCCGGTTGCCAGAAACAGATACGTATACTTGTCCATGATGCCCGGATTGCCGGCGATTTTTCCCACCGGGTGTATCGCGGAAAAAGTATAGCCGGTCTCTTCCAGCAACTCTCGGGCGATTGCGGTGCTCTGCTCTTCTCCCGCATCAATGAACCCTCCGGGTACTTCATTAAGCACCTCCTGCACCGGATGCCGGTACTGCCGGATGATGAGGGCATCTCCTTCTTCGGTGATTGCAAGGGCGCAAACCGAAACCGGAATCTCCACCACATAATAGGCCTCCACGATTCTTCCATCGGGCATTGCGCAACGGTCGGCACGGGCGGTGAAGTAGGGATGCCTGCAGAGGTATTGCGAGCTGAGTATTTTCCAGTGCATGGTGCGCTTTTTGATGGGTTAATCCGGAGCATAAAAAAAGGTTACTGCAGGCGGATCGTTCCGATGCAGTAACCTTTCGTAGGATGAAATCAATGTTGGTCGGTAGGCGCCGCTTCTTTGGCATTGGCGCTGGCTTTTTTCACGGCAATCAGTTCCATTTCGAAAATAAGTGTGGCTCCGCCGGGAATGTCGGCACCGGCACCGCGGTCACCGTAGGCCAGGTCGCTGGGGATATACACTTTGTATTTGTCGCCCACGTGCATCTGCTGCAGGATCTCCGTCCAGCCCTTGATGACGCCACCCACGGGAATGGTGAGGGGTTCGCCCCGGTCGTAGGAATTATCGAATTTTTTGCCGTCGATAAGGGTGCCTGCGTAGTGCGCCACCACGGTATCCTGCAAGGTAGGAACCTCCGATGTGGGGTTGCCGCTTTTCAGCACTTCATACTGCAGGCCGCTGGGCAGTGTCTTCACACCCGCGCGGGTTTTGTTTTTGGCAAGGAAGGCCTTACCCCGCTCTTTTTCAGCATTCAGTTTCTTGCCCTGGTTGCCCTGCAATACGGTCTGGATCACTGCGTTGGCTTGTTGTTCGCTGCAGGCGGGGGTTTTGGCGGCGAACACGTCGTTCATGGCCTTGCTCATCATTGCGGTATTCACCTGCGTTACACCCTGGGCTTTCAGATTGTTGGCGATATTCATGCCCAGCGCGTAACTGAACGAGTCGAGGGTGGTTTTGAGCGGGGAGGGAGCTGCACCTGGTGAAACAGTTTTGGCCGGTGCTTTTTCGGGTTGCTTCTGGGCCCGGGCTGCCCCACAAAAAATTCCACACAGCACAAGAACACTGAAGATTTTTTTCATTGGTTGTTTTTTTTGAAGATCAAAATTGCGTTTTTATTTTGGTATTCCGTCCGTTATTCAGGCCGGTGTTTGCCAATCTTTTGTGAAGGGATCAGCCTTCCTCTCTGATTTCCTTTCCGGTGAGGTGGATGAACACATCTTCGAGGCTGGCGGCCTTTACCTGCCGTGGCCGTTCAAAGCCGGAGGCCACGAGGTCGTCGATCAGCCGGTCGGGCGGGGCCAGCGCAATGATTTTGCCTTCATCCATAATGGCAATCCTGTCGCAGAGCTGTTCGGCCTCGTCCATATAATGTGTGGTGAGGATGATGGTGGTGCCCTTGCTGCGGATGTCGCGGATCAGGTCCCAGAGGTTTCTCCGCGCCTGCGGGTCAAGCCCGGTGGTGGGTTCGTCCAGAAAAACGATTTCGGGGTCGTTGATCAGTGTGGTGGCTATCGAGAAGCGCTGCTTCTGCCCTCCGCTGAGCTGCTTGTATTTGCTTTTGGCCTTTTCGGTGAGGTTGACCCGCTGCAGCAGTTCCATCGCATCTGTTTTCCTGTTGTACAGTCCTGAAAAAAGTGCAATCAGTTCCGTGAGGTTGAGCGAAGGATAATAGCCCGAGGCTTGCAGTTGCACGCCGATCATTTTTTTGATCTGCGACTTGTCACATTCGGTGTCGAGTCCGCGGATGGCGATGCTGCCCGATGTTTTTTCCCGCAGGGTTTCCATGATTTCGAGGGTGGTGGACTTGCCGGCGCCGTTGGGACCCAGCAAGCCGAATATTTCTCCGGGATACACTTCAAATGAAATGCCTTTCACAGCCTCGAAACTGCCGTAGCGTTTCACCAGGTTGCTGACGCGGATGATCGGTTCCGAAGATTGCTGTTCCATCAGTGGGTTTTAACGGCAAGGTAATAGTTGCGCCTTCCCTTTTGCACCAGAAAATATTTTCCGCTGAGCAGCAGGATCTTGTCGAGTGTGAGTTCGGGTGTGTCCACTTTGGTTTTATTGATGCTTATTCCGCCGCCTTGCAGCATTTTTCTTGCTTCGCCCTTACTGGGGAAGATGCCCGATGCGGCCATGAAACTGATGATGTCGGTGCCGGCCTCAATGGTTTCCTGGCTGAATGGCACGGTGGGAACGCCTTCCATCACCTGCAGCAGCTGTTCTTCGGAAAGCTGTTCGAGCAGGGCCGCGGTATCGTTGCTGAAAAGGATGGTGGAAGCCTGTAGGGCGAATTCGAAATCGGCGCGGCTGTGCACAAAGCAGGTGAGCTCCTCCGCCAGCCGTTTCTGCAGCAGCCGCTGGTGTTCGTTCCCCCTGTGCTGTGCAATCAGTTCCTCGGTTTCCGCGCGGCTGAGAAAAGTGAAAATCCGGATGTACTTCTCGGCATCGGCGTCGGCGGTGTTCAGCCAGAACTGATAGAACTGATAGGGCGATGTACGCTGCGGGTCGAGCCAGATATTGCCCTGCTCGGTTTTGCCGAACTTGCCTCCGTCGGCCCGGGTAATCAGCGGGCACGTGAAGGCAAAGGCCTCGCCCCCGTTTTTTTTGCGGATGAGTTCGGTGCCGGTGGTGATATTGCCCCACTGGTCGCTGCCGCCCATTTGCAGTTTGCAGTTTTTGTTCTGATGCAGCCAGTAGAAATCAAAGCCCTGCACCAGCTGGTAGGAGAATTCGGTGAAGCTCATGCCGCTTTCGCCTTCAATGCGTTTCTTCACACTGTCTTTGGCCATCATGTAATTGACGGTGATGTGCTTGCCTACGTCGCGTATGAAATCGAGGAAAGAAAACTGGCTGAACCAGTCGAAGTTGTTCACCAGTTCGGCCGCATGGGGATTGGTTGGATTAAAGTCCAGGAATTTTTCCAGTTGCGCCCTTACGCCCTTTATGTTTTTTTGCAGCATTTCGGTGCTGAGTAGGTTGCGCTCCACGCTTTTTCCGCTGGGATCGCCCACCATACCTGTGGCACCGCCTACCAGGGCAATGGGTTTGTGGCCGTGCCGCTGCAAATGCAGCAGCAGCAGAATAGGCACCAAATTGCCGATATGCAGACTTTCGGCCGTTGGATCGAAGCCGATATAGCCCACAGTGGGCTCTTTTTCAAGTTGTTCCCCGGTGCCCGGTATGATGTCCTGAATCATGCCCCTCCAGGTAAGTTCTTCAATCAGATTTGCCATAGGTTTCTTCCTTCAGGTAGCCCGGTGTTTATGTTTTTGGCAGGGAAGCGGGTGCTTCGCGGAACAAGATGCCGAACCGGACCCCAAAACAGGGAATTTCACCCTGTGCAATTGCCGTTCAGCGGCTGGTTCATCCTGCCTTACAAGAGACTCCTGATATCTGCAAATATCCGTGGTTTGAGTATTTGGCGGTGAAAATCAATAAAATATTCAATTTTCATAAAATGATGCACCGGACTCATACTAACTGAATGGCTTATGCGTTAAGCAGAGGCTAAGCTCCTGAAAAGGAGAGGCCTCTCTTTTTGGTTTGACTTTTGCAGGGAAGAGGATGCATGGTTTCCCCGCTTCGTTTTTTGCAGCTATTGGGGCATATTTCAGGCCATTATCAGCTAAAATGAAAAAATTACTTCTTTATTTGTTTTGGGTCATTCCTGCCATCCAGGGATTTGCGCAGCCGCTGAACAATGAATGGATTGACTATTCAAAAACCTATTACAAGTTTTCCGTGGGTGCTTCCGGGCTCTTGCGGATTACCCAGCCCGTACTGGCTTCGGCCGGACTGGGCAGCACACCCGTGCAGCAGTTCCAGCTTTGGCGCAATGGTGTGGAAGTCCCGCTTTTTACCTCACAATCTACGGGCGTGCTTCTCGCGGCAGGTTTCATTGAATGTTACGGGCAGCCGAACGACGGAACCGCCGACACCCGGCTTTACCGGTACGACTCGTTGCAAATGAGCAGCCGCTGGAGCTTGTACACCGACACGGCGGCCTATTTTCTTACCGTCAATTCCGCAACTGCCAATAAAAGGTACAATTCCGCCAACAACAATCTTACAGGCAATACCCTCGCTCCCGAGCCCTATTTCATGTACCGGCTCGAGCGTTTTTACAAAGACAGGATGAATGCCGGATACGGTATCGAACTTACCGAGCTGGTTCACTCCGCCTCCTATGAAACTGCAGAGGGGTGGACCGGAGAGCCGATACTGAGCGGTGCTGCCTACTCCGACAAAAACAGCAACCTCCGTCTTTACGGTGCTGGTACTCCGGCCACGCTCGACATCACCTTGTGCGGCAATACCAAGCTGGGGCGAACTGCTTCTGTAAGGTTGAACAACCAGCTTCTTGCAAGCCGCCTGGTGAGCGGTTTCAACATAGCCCGCTTGTCGGTAGGCAATATCGCATTGAATACATTCACGGGCGACAGCGCCACACTGAGTATTTCCCACAACGGCAACAACGACCATATCCTGGTAGCGGCTTACGCCCTCACGTATCCGCGACAGTTCAGTTTCGGCAACCAGTCGCAGTTTTATTTCGAGCTGCCCGGAGGAACTCCACGATATCTGGAGATTTCCGATTTCAACACGGGCGGTGCAACTCCTGTACTGCTGGATACGGCCAACGACATCCGGATGCTGGGCGATGTTTTTCAGGGTAAGGTCCGGTTTCTCTTACCTGCTGTATCCGATGTGCGTAAAATGTTCTTGCTGAGTGGCGCAACGGCCGCTGTACAGAATGTGGCAAGGCTTACAACCCGCACCTTCACTGATTATGCTTTACCCGCCAACCAGGGCGATTACCTGGTCGTTTCGCATCCTTCCCTGTACACCGATCTTTCCGGAGTCAACCAGGTGGAGCGCTACCGCCAGTACCGTTCATCGGCTGCGGGCGGGGGTTACCGTGCCGTCATCATTGATGTCACACAACTTACAGACCAGTTCGCCTTTGGCATCAAGCACCACCCTTCGGCAGTCCGCAATTTCGCTTCCATGGCCCTGGCTCGTTTTACATCGGCACCCCGTTTCCTTTTTCTGATCGGTAAGGGGCTCAAGTACACCGAATTCCGCCGCAACGAATCCGATCCCAACATCGGCAAGCTTGCGCTTCTGCCCACATTCGGCACGCCGGCATCCGACAACCTGCTCACCGCTTCAAGGCTGGGCAAATATCCGCTGCTGCCTGTAGGGCGTCTTTCCGCAATAACAGGCGCAGAAATAGGTGTGTACCTCGAAAAAGTGAAGCAGTTCGAACAGGCACAGGCATCCAGCAGCCAGACGGTTTCGGGAAAGGGATGGATGAAGAACATCGCGCACCTAACCGGGGGGCTCGACAATGCCACCCTTGCCATCCAGATCAACAG
Source organism: Ferruginibacter sp. (assembly GCA_044238165.1). GTDB lineage: Bacteria > Bacteroidota > Bacteroidia > Chitinophagales > Chitinophagaceae > Ferruginibacter. The sequence goes on from JBIIDU010000003.1 coordinate 20,114, forward strand.
CTACATGGATAACTACCGCCAACTGGCAAGCGATACGCTTTTTGGCGGCAATGTGCATTCGTTCAATAAAAATACCGGACTCAACACGGCTGCAGGTTCCGGAAAAACACTCGACCAGCTTTTCAACGAGGGCCTTTCGGTTCTCGACTATTTCGGACATTCCTCACCCAACAGCATTGAATTCAACCTCGATAATCCACAGGGCTATAACAATACGGGTAAGTATCCGCTGATGATTGTCAACGGATGCAACAGCGGCGACCTCTTCATTTTCGATACGTTGCGGGCCTTGAGCAAGGGTACTTTGTCCGAGAAATTCGTGTTTGCCGACCAGCGGGGCAGCATCGGCTATATCGCCAGCACCCACTATGGGCTTCCTACACAGCTCAATTATTTCAACAAGGCTTTTTACCAGAACTTCAGCAGCCGGATGTATGGCGAAACCATCGGAAGCATGATGCAGGCCGCCACGGTTACGATGAACGACACGTATCCACTCGATTACATCACCCAAACCCACATTGAAGAGATCACCCTGCACGGCGATCCTGCGCTGCGGCTGAATCCACACGCCGCACCTGATTTGCTGGTACAGGATTCTCTGGTGAGTTTCTCTCCCGATCCGGTGACCGCAGCCGACAACCGCATGACGCTGAAAGTACGGGTGATGAATATCGGCAGGGCGGTGAAGGATTCTGTGGTGGTTCGCATGGAAAGAAAACGGCCCGACGGCACCACGATCCTGATCGGATCGGATACGATCGGCGCCGGAAAATATATGGACAGCGTTCAGGCCCTGATCGAACTGGACCCCGCAGTGGATACCGGCCTGCAACAGATTGTGGTAACGGTAGATCCTGAAAACCGATTGGCCGAACTCTCCAAACTCAACAACCGGGTGGTGCGGGAGTTCCGCATCCTTGAAGACCAGGTGCGTCCGCTTTATCCGCCCGAATATGCGATAGTGGGTTCGCCCGATCCGTTGCTGAGTTGCTATACTGTGAACCCCCTGGCTCCGTCGCGCGAATATGTGATGGAAATGGATACCACCCTCAAATTCAATTCCCCGTTGAAGATTTTACGGAAACTGAGCAGCAAGGGCGGACTACTGCGTTTTGTACCGGGCATTGCCCTGCGCGACAGCACCGTATATTACTGGCGCGTGGCTACGGGCCCGGTCAGCAACGAAACGCGCTGGCTCAGCAGTTCCTTTATTTATATACGCAACTCCGCCGGCGGTTTCAGCCAATCGCATTTTTATCAGTACGACAAGGGTTCGTTCGACAAGATGCGTATCGACAGCGTCACCTATCGGTTCGGATTCAGCGATGTGTCAAGAAAATTGCTGGTGCGCACGGGTCTTTATCCTTATTACGACTGGGACCAGATCAATGTGAATATCGAGAACAACCAGATCGAGCAGTATGGATGCCGGTACCGTTCTTTGCAGATCCTGGTGTACGACTCCCTCACGCTTGCACCCTGGAAGAATTTCAATGTGGGAGCCGACGGACGTTTCGGCAGCTGGCCCGTATGCGGTTCGGCCACCCGCACCTCGTTCGAGTTTCCTTATTACGACAGCAGTTACCGGCGCAAGGCCGCCGATTTCCTGAACAGCATACCCAACGGCATGTATGTGTCCATCACCAATCTGGGCTGGATTTACAACAACGGACATTTTATCGACCAATGGAAAGCCGACTCCGTGAATGCGGGCCGGGGCAAAACCCTCTGGCACCGTTTCCATCAGCTTGGGTTGCATGAAATTGACCGGTTCACCCGCAACCTGCCCTTCCTCTTTCTTTTCCGCAAGGGCGATACCACCCGGTTTGTGCCGCGCCAACTGGTAGGCGACAACGACAATGCCTATATTTCCGAATCCTTCTATCTTGAAGGAAAGGAAACTTCGGGCTCTTTCACATCGCCGCGTATGGGGCCTGTGGCCTCATGGAACCGTTTCAAGTGGGGCGAGAAAATTCCTGCAGGCGGCAGCGCTCCGGTCCGGAGTTTTGAACTGTTGGGCGAAGACGGCAACGGCAATGATGTGGTGCTGGCGAAAGTGTACAACAGCAGGGATACTGCAATCAGTTTCATTGATGCGGCCACCTATCCTTATCTGCGCATGCGCATGTACAACCGCGATACGGTTCAGGGCAGTGCCACGCAGCTCACCAACTGGATGCTGCATGCCGATCCGCTTCCGGAAGGGCTGGTTGCGCCCAACCTGGTGTACAGCGCGCAGGACGACCTCACGGTGGAGGATACCCTGAAACTGCGTGTGGCTTTTGCCTGTGTATCACCCGTGGGTTTCGACAGCCTCAAGACAAGGCTTACCATCACTGCGCAGGACGGCACAAAAACCTCCTTCACCAACCGCCCCGATCAAAGACGCTATCCGCCTTTACCGACCCGCGACAGCCTGGTGGTTTCCTATGCCGTTCCAGCGGCCGCTTTCTTCGGTAACAACCGCATCGTGCTGGAAGTGAATCCCGATGAGGACCAGCCTGAATGGCTGCACACCAACAATTTCCTCTACAGCAGGTGGGCGGTCACCAATGCGTCGGTATGTCCGGGCAGTAGTCCGGTTTTTGGTTTGCCTGTTGCAACGTCCGGCAGCACATACCGCTGGGAGATGAATTCCGGGAACAATTATGCATCCATCGCTGACGGAACACAGTTTTCCGGAACAGGCAGCGATTCGCTCCGCATCAATACGCCGCCCACTTCATGGTATGGCCGAACGTTCCGCTGCCGCATCACCCGCAACGGAGAGGTATCTTACAGTAACGAATACACGCTAAGATTCTCGGTAAAATGGCAGGGAACTTTGAACAACCTCTGGCACGATCCGGCGAATTGGGCCTGCCAGACCCTGCCTGATGCATTTACGGACGTGGTGATCGAGCCCGGCGCAGGGGTATTTCCGGTTGTAGGAAACGCTGTTATCGCCATCTGCCGGAAGATCAGCATCCGCCCCGGCGCCACCTTGAGGGTGAATACGGGGGGCAACATACAACTCAAAGGCCCTCCGGCAGGGCGCTGATGATCTGCGGCTTTCTTCCTGTTTCAGATTTTCGGGGAATGCTCAGTCATTCTTCCAGGCGGTACGTTCATCGGGACTGAATTTCCAGGGTGCGAAATTGTTTTCGATGTTGCCGAACATGCTGTTCCATTCGGCCGGTGCGTTGCTGTCTTCCATGATGAGCGAACGGCGCAGCTGGAGGATGATGTCGAGCGGGCTGATGCTTACGGGGCACTCTTCCACACAGGCGTTGCAGGTGGTACAGGCGCGCAATTCTTCCACGCTGATATGATCGTTGAGCAGGGTTTTTCCGTCGGGCGTGAATTTTCCTTCCTTGTCCAGATGGCGTCCTGCTTCGGCAAGCCGGTCGCGGGTATCCATCATGATCTTGCGGGGGCTGAGCAGTTTGCCTGTCTGGTTGGCCGGGCAGGCAGCCGAACAGCGTCCGCATTCGGTGCAGCTGTAGGCATCGAGCAGGTTTTTCCAACTGAGGTCAAACACATCGCGTGCCCCGAATTTCATAACGGTGTTTTCGGTTGCGGCAGGAGCCGATTCGGGCTGCATCATGTACATCACTTCACGCTGCACCGATTCCATATTGGGCATGGCGCTGCCGGAGCCGCTCCGGGCATAGTAGGCATTGGGGAAGGCCAGCAGGATGTGCAGGTGCTTGCTGTAGGGCAGGTAGTTCAGGAAAACAAAAATGCCGATGATGTGCAGCCACCAGCAACTCCGTTCAAGGACTACCAGGCTTTGTGACGAAAAGCCCGACAACAGGGGGGCAATACGGCTGCTGATGCTAAAGTTTCCTGTTTCCACATAGTGGGCATGGCCCTGCAGTTGCAGTGTCCTGTCGGCCGCATTCATCAGCAGGAAGAGGCTCATAAGGATGATCTCGGCAATGAGGATGTAATTCGCATCGCTGCGGGGCCATCCGTTCAGGTCACCGCTTGTGAACCTGCGGATGCGCATCATGTTGCGGCGGACCAGGAAAGCGATGCAGACTGCGATGACGCCCAGCGCCAGCCATTCGAAACAGTTGATCAGAAAAGCGTAGAGTGCTTGCGGCATCAGGTGCAGGAAGAGCCGGTGGCTGCCCAGCAACCCGTCCAGCACGATTTCCAGCACCTCGATGTTGATGATGATGAATCCGGCGTAAATGACCAGGTGCATGAGCGCAACCGGCATGTTTCGGAACATTTTTTTCTGGCCCAGTGCCAACAGCAGCAGGTTCCGCATCCGTGAAGCCTTGTCTCCTGCGGCGGCTTCAGGCCTGCCTGCAAGGATGTTGCGTCGGATGATACGGATGTTTCGGGCAAACCAGGCGGTGCCGCCGGCAAGCAGCAGAAAAAAGAGGAACTGCGGGAGAATGGTCATCCGGAATGATTTATGGGCTAAGGTAAATATTTTCCGAAGTAACCCGCATTTTATTGACACGGTTGTTTGTTTACCTTTACCTAAATCCTTTTATGGTTGCCAATATGATTTTAAGCAAAGCCTCGGCCGAAAAGAAATTGCGGCGGATGGCTATGGAGATTCTGGAGCAACACCACAGCAGCAGCGAACTGTTGCTGGTCGGCATTCGGCAGAACGGCTGGCCAATTGCCCGCAAAATCCAGGCTTTCCTCAAAGAAGATTTTACCGGAAACCTGCAGGTGGCGGTATTGACCATCGACAAAAAAAGCCCGTCGGGCATACAACTTGAGCCTGCGGTATCCTGCTCGGGCAAGACGGTAATTCTGGTAGACGACGTGGCCAACAGCGGCCGTACGATGCTGTATGCGTTGAAACCCCTTCTGGATGCCTATCCGGAAAAAATACAAACCCTTGCCCTGGTAGCGCGCACCCACCGCTCTTTTCCCGTTGCCCTCGATTTTGTAGGCATGTCCGTATCCACCAGCCCCGAAGAATACATAACAGTGGATGTGCTGGACGATGCGGTAGTCGGCGCTTCCATCCAATCCAGGCAATGAGTGCATTTTTTTATTCCCACTGAAATGTCGTCGGCGCACGGATAGCGGTTGCCGCACTATTCAGTGAAAAAAATATGCCGGGCCGTTGCTGTTGGGCAGTCAGGTTATTGCTGCGGATTGATCTTTTTCCAGAAATCGTTCATGCTTACCGATGAAAAGGGCGTGTCGGCGGTGCAATTCCGAATGAACACGGTGTCTTTCATTTTACCGTTTTCACAGCGGTAAAGCCGGAAGGGCTTCCGGCCGTTTTCTGCGGGAATGTCCCTCGTCATGTAAGCGCTGTACAGAAAATGAAGAAGGCTGTCGCGGTAACCGAACAGCTGGGTGCAGAACGATCCGTCATCGCGGGCCCACTCCTGGTGATAAAGATTGCGTGTGCTGTCGTAAAAGTCAACTACCAGGGAGAGATTGACGGGATAGAAGTTGAATTTCTTTTTGACGCTGTTGTACAGATAGGCGTTGCAGTCGGATCGGTTGAAGAACACGAAATCGGGCCAGCCATCGTGGTTGACGTCGGTTTCCCGGTTGTAACCCTGAACGCCATAGTAGCTGTAGAGGTTGTCTTCCCAGCCGTCTCCGCTTTTCTTTTGCAGCAGCAGTTCCTTTCCGGGGGTGGAATCGCATAAGATGCGGAAGGAGTTTTCTCCGATGGAAAAAGTATCGATGAATCCCCGCAGGAAATTTTCATCACCCAGAAGGGTACTGTCGTAACGGTAATGGTAAACGGACGGCTTTTTTCTCAGCAATTCCATGCCGTCGTCTACATTGCTCTCGTCATTTGTTCGGGAACGGCAGGCACCGAAAAGGATAATGCATATTCCGGCAATCGCAAAAAGGCTGAAGCCCGGGCTTCCGGAAACTGATGAATTTTTCAAAGTCAGGTTTTTGCAAATTTATTGTATTGCGCCCATCGCCAGGATTCCTGAATCTTCGGTATTGGTGCTTTCATCTTCTTCTGCGCTATACCGTTACTTTGCCCTTTTTTTGACTATTTTTACGCTTCCCGCGAAGTTCTTTTGCGCTGTGCTCATTATTGGCGCGGTTCTTTTTGGTGCAGCGGCTGAATTTAAATCAAGCGATTCTATGGATCAGGCAATACTTGACCGGGTGAACACCTGGCTGAACGGAAATTATGATGCGGAAACGAAAACCGAAATTCGCCGGCTGCAGGCCGAAAAGCCCGATGAGTTGGCCGATGCCTTCTACCGTAACCTCGAATTCGGAACCGGCGGCCTGCGCGGCATCATGGGCGTGGGTACCAACCGCATGAACAAATATACCGTGGGCATGGCCACCCAGGGCTATGCCAATTACCTCAAGCAGTATTTCGGCAGCGATGTGAAAGTGGCCGTGGCGCATGATTGCCGCAACAACAGCCGTTTTTTTGCCGAAACCACAGCCGGTGTGTTTGCCGCAAATGGCATCAGGGTTTTCTTGTTTGAAGACCTGCGCCCTACGCCCGAACTGAGTTTCGCCATCCGGCAGCTGGGCTGCCAGGGGGGGGTGGTATGTACCGCTTCGCATAATCCGAAGGAGTACAATGGGTACAAGGCCTACTGGGACGACGGTGCTCAGATGGTTTCGCCGCATGATAAAAATGTGATTGCCGAGGTCGAGAAGATCGCATCGGTGGATGAAGTGAAATGGTCGGGCGGTGAACAGCACATCACGCTCATAGGCTCCGAAATGGATGCGCTTTATGTGGAGATGGTCCGTTCGCTGAGCGTATACCCTGAAGTATGTAAACGCCAGCACGATCTCAAAATCGTATATACACCCATTCACGGTACCGGTATCACGCTCGTGCCCCGTGTGTTGGAGGCCTACGGTTTCACCAATGTCTCCATCGTGGATGAGCAACGCAGACCCGACGGCAATTTCCCCACGGTGGTCTATCCCAATCCCGAAGAACGCGAAGCCATGACTATCGGCTTGCGCAAAGCGAAGGAACTGGATGCCGACATCCTGCTGGGTACCGATCCCGACAGCGACCGGGTGGCCATCGGTGTAAAGAACTCTGCCGGGGAATGGGTGCTGATGAACGGCAACCAGACCGCGGTGCTTGCGTTCAACTACCTGATGGAGGCGCGAAAGGAGAAAGGTATTGCCCGGCCGAATGACATGGTGATCAAAACGATTGTTACCACCGATATGATTGATGAGATGGCTGCACGTTACGGAGTGGCTTGTTACAATGTGCTTACCGGGTTCAAATGGATTGCCGATCTGATCCGTGCCAAGGACGGCAAGGAGCATTATGTGATCGGCGGTGAAGAAAGTTTCGGGCTGATGATCGGCAACGAAGTGCGCGACAAAGACGCCATCAGCGCCGTGGCCCTGCTCTGTGAGATGGCGGCTTATGAGAAAGACCATGGCCGTACCCTCTTCGACAAACTGCTGAGCCTATATGAGCATTTCGGCTGTTACCAGGAAGACCTGGTGAGCATCACCCGCAAAGGGATGCACGGCGCTGCGGAAATCGCCGACATGATGAAGGCCTACCGCGAACAACCTCCGACGGCTATCGACGGGGTGTCTGTAGTGCGGTTGCTCGATTATGAGCGGCAGCTATCGACAGAGATTGCAAGCGGCGCCACCGCAAAGATCGAATTGCCCAAAAGCAATGTGCTGCAGTTTGTGCTGGCCGACGGCTCCAAGATATCGGCAAGGCCCAGCGGTACCGAACCCAAGATCAAATTCTATTTCAGTGTGAAAGCCCCTATGAAGAACAGGGATGATTATGCCCGTGCCGAAAAGGAATGCCTCGACAAGATTGCCCGCATCAAAAAGGAAATGCGGTTGGGATAATATGCCTGGAATTTTGTTTAAGCCGAAATGACACAAGTCAGTGCCTGCCCCATATGAGAAATTACGAAGACACTTACCGACACAAGGGCCTCCGAAAGAAACTGGTGGACGCCCTCCGGGAAAAGGGGATTACCGATGAGCAGGTGCTGGCCGCCATGAACCAGGTGCCGCGCCACTGCTTTCTCGATAGTATTTTTGACGAAACCGCTTATGAAGACCGGGCCTTTCCCATCGGGGAGGGGCAAACCATTTCGCAGCCCTATACCGTAGCGTACCAAACGCAGCTGCTGCAGGTGAAGCTCTTCCAGAAAATTCTGGAAATAGGAACCGGTAGCATGTACCAGACCTCCATTCTTGCCGAACTCGGCGCACAGGTGTTCACCATCGAGCGGCAGCGGGCCTTATTCGACAAGACCCGTGAATTCATTTACCGTGCGAAGTATCCTTCCGTCAAGTTCTTTTTCCTCGACGGTTTTGAAGGGTTGCCGCAATACGGTCCCTTCGACAAGATACTGGTTACGGCTGCCGCTCCGCATATTCCAGAAAAGCTGCTGGCCCAGCTTAAACCGGGTGGAAAAATGGTGATACCGGTGGATGCGGGAGAGGTGCAGCGCATGCTGCGGATTAGCAAAACCGCAGATGGGGGAGTAGAGGAGGAAGTGTTTGAAAATTTTTCCTTTGTACCGATGCTTTCGGGGAAGCAGGGTTAGGCTTGGAAGGGGCGTAAAAAAAGAGGCTCGGTAAAAGCCTCTTTCTTCAGGGTCATTAAGATTGTCACTTGCCGAACGTATAGCCCACACGCAATCCAAGATTGCCGAGACTGCCTCCGCTGGCTGAGATCGTGGTGTATTTGAGCAATGCATCCCACTGGTTGTTGAATTTGAAGCCGATGCCCGGTGCAAATGTGAAGTTGCTTCCTGAACCGGAACCTGTTCCAAAACTCAGACCTAGTTGTCCTGAACCGTATACATTGGATGAAAACCAATATTTCACACCTGCAAGAAGCGGAACATAGTTGAAAGAGCTGTACTTCAGGTTACCCACTGCGGTTTTGCCGCTGAATGTCATATAGCCGGTGTTGAGGGTGAGGTCGGTTTTGCTGCTCAGCGGATAATCCGCCTGTGCGGTAACGCCAAAACCGATGGAATGAGTGTTGGAAAAACTTCCGACGGGTAAGCCCAGTTCACCACCCACGCTGAATCTCAGGTGTTTGGTCATATTCGTTTTTTGTGCGTTTGCCAGGCCGGTGACTGCGGTAAGTGCAGCGACGAAAAAGATTTTTTTCATTGTAGTTTTTTTGTTTGGTGAAATAGGGGTTATGAAATTTAGAAACAATTTATTTTAGCCAACACATAACGGAGTTAATGCGTTTTTAGTATTTTTCTTACATAAGAATGGCAAATATTGTGTTCTGTTTCCGGGGTTGATAATTGATGACCTGATAATTATTTTTGACAATGGGTTTTCTTTCTCGTCTGGCTTTCATCTGCAACAGCTCCTTCCTGCTGATGCTCCTTTTCCGTTTTGTTGAAATGCGCAGAGTGGTTCAGGGCAAACCTGATGGTTTGTTGGGTTCCCAGCCTCTGGTGGCTACCCTGATTATTCTTGGCTATGCAGCCATTCTGCTGAATATTGTTTTGTGCGCCTTTCTGCTTCTTTCATTCATCCTGAAAAAAACCGTAACCATTCCCCGCTGGCTGCAATGGAGCAGCATTCTGTTTCTCCTGGTTCAGGTCCTTTATTTTTTTGTTGGCAATTGATGGTTCGGGCCTGAGGTCAATTTTCCCTATTTTTGCAGCATGACTATTGAAGATTTAAAAGATATAAGAGACCGTGTTCTTGTCTTGAGGAGGTTTCTTTGACGTCGCTAACCGACAACAAAAGATAACCGAAGACAAACAACTTACGATCAGTCCCGGCTTCTGGGACGACAATGCCCGCGCAACCGCCATTCTCAAGGAAATCCGGAACAACGAATATTGGGCAGATCTCTACACGGCAACGGAAACCGCCGTGGAGGACTTTGCAGTGCTGTTCGAATTCTGGAAAGGCGGCGATGCCCCCGAGGAGGAAGTGCGGGAGGCTTATGCAAAGGCGATTGCCTGCATCGAGGATGCGGAATTCAAAAGTACGCTCAACAAACCCGAAGACGAACTCCCCGCCGTATTACAGATCAATTCGGGCGCCGGCGGTACCGAAAGCCAGGACTGGGCGCAGTTACTTTCCCGCATGTACCGCATGTATGGCGAGAAGCAGGGCTGGAAAGTGACGGAACTCGACTGGCAGGATGGCGACGGAGCCGGCATAAAAACCTGTACCTTCCAGTTCGACGGACCTTTCGCCTACGGCTTTTTGAAAGCGGAAAGCGGTGTGCACCGCCTGGTGCGCATTTCTCCCTTCGACAGCAACGCCCGCCGCCATACCTCCTTTGCCAGCGTTTATGTATATCCGTTAGTTGATGACACCATCGACATCGATATCAAGGACAGTGAAGTGAAGATGGAAACCGCCCGCAGCGGCGGTGCCGGGGGGCAGAATGTGAACAAGGTGGAAACCAAGGTGTTCCTCACCCATATACCCAGCGGCATCACCGTAGTGTGCCAGACAGAACGCTCGCAGCTGGGCAATCGCGAAAAGGCCATGACCATGCTGAAGAGCCGCTTATACGAGGAGGAACTGCAGAAGCGGAACGCACTGCGCGACGCCACCAACGCCACCAAAAAGAAGATCGAATGGGGCAGCCAGATCCGCTCCTATGTGTTCCATCCTTATAAGATGATCAAGGACCACCGTACCGATTTCGAAGTGGGCAATGTGGGCCCCGTGATGGACGGTGAGCTCGACGGCTTCATCAAAGCCTACCTGATGAGCGAGAAAGAGGCAGAATCCTGATCAGCCAAAGGGGGTAATTACCCTTCTTACACAAGAGTCCGGTTACGAAAACAGGGCTTTCAGCTCATCGGCATCCTGAGGCTTCATTTTTCCGGCAAGTATGAGCCGTATCTGTCTGCGGCGCAAGGCACCTTCAAACATTTTTATTTCGTTTTCCGTTTCGGGAATCAGCGGAGGAACGGGCCGCGGCTTTCTGTTGGGGTCCAGGGCTACAAACGTGAAATAGGCTTCGTTGCTCTCGTATTTGTACTGGTGCAGGTTGTCTTCCCCCCATACCTTGATGAAAATCTCCATGGAGGTGTTGAAGGCACGGGTAAGCTGGGCCTCTATGTGGACCACATTGCCCAGCTTGATGGGGTTCTTGAAGGAGATGTTGTCCACCGAAGCGGTCATGCAGGGCGCATTGCAGTGGCTGCTGCACGATATCGAGGCGGCGATATCCATCCAGTACATCAGCCGGCCACCCATCAGGTTGCCGAAAACATTGGTATCGTTCGGCAGCACCAGCTCGTTCATCACAATAAAACTATCTTTTGCTTTTTTCCCTTCCATACGGTCGTTAATTTTGGAGCAAAGATAGGTTGAGAAGGCGAGTTGTCCGGTTATGTTTCAGGTGCGCAAGGTGGAACGCAGCGCCTTTGGATCCGCTTCCCTCAAATCCCGCAAACATTATTCGAATATGGAAATCAGCTGGCAACTTGTTTTTTTTGATGCGCTCACTCCGGCGCAGCTCTATGCCGTCATGCGGCTGCGCAGCGAAGTATTCGTGGTGGAGCAAAACTGCGTTTACCTCGATGCCGACGACAAAGACCAGCAGAGCTGGCATCTGATGGGATGGCAGGGGCAAAAACTGGCCGCCTACAGCCGGCTGCTTCCACCCGGCCTTTCGTATCCTTCGGCCAGCATCGGCAGGGTGATGACTGCCCCGGAGTTCCGCCGCACCGGCGCCGGAAGGGAACTGATGCGTCGCGCCATCGCCGAAGTCGAAACTCTTTTCGGTACCCGGCAAATCAGCATCGGCGCACAGCTTTATCTGAAACGGTTTTATGAGTCGCTCGGTTTCAAGCAATCCGGCGAGGCCTATCTGGAGGATAATATCCCCCATATTCCCATGGATTTCAGGGATTTGTAAAAGCCGTGTCCGGGCCGCCCGTAAAGGGTTATCCGTTTTTTTTCTTCGGCAGCAAGGCGTTTTCGCATCTCGCGCAAATACAATATTTCTTCCCGTCAAGCGTTTCCTGTGAGGATGTTCCTGTGAATGTCCGCTGATTGATCACGCATCGGCTTCGGTCCGCGTAAAAATCCTATTCGAATGAAAAATCCTTTACCCTTGCTCCGCAGGCGATTGATTTTTTCCATGTGCTTTGTCTCACTTTTTTCAGCGTCTTCCCTGAAAGCCCAGCGGATGATTTTCGGCCTGGAAAACGTGAAGGTCGAGATCGGCGTGAACGCCGGGCCTACTTTCTTTCTCGGCGACCTCGGGGGAAAGGTAGGTAAGGGAACCACTTTCATCAAAGACCTTAATTATGAGTTCACCAAACTGATGAAGGGCATTTATATCAATGTTTATCCTTCTACCTGGTATGGCCTTCGGGTAGCCGGTCAGTATACTTTTCTCGAGGGCGACGACGCCATCATCTCCACATACGGTGTCGATGAGCTCTGGCGCAAGCAGCGCAACCTGAACTTCCGCAGCCATGTGTGGGAAGCCTACGGAGCGTTGGAATTCTACCCGATTGATTACTTCAACCGCGGCAACGAAGACTATGACGGTCGCTTCAAGCCCTATTTTTTCGGTGGGCTAGGCCTGTATCACTTCAATCCAATGGGCTCCATGGTCGATGGCAACGGAAATACCGTATGGCAATACCTGCAGCCTTTGCGTACGGAGGGACAGGGTTTTCCGGAGTACCCCGAACGGAAGGAATACAAACTCACGCAGATGAACATGCCTTACGGAGCCGGATTCAAATATTTCATCGGGGAGAACCTGAATATCGGAATGGAATTGCTTTACCGCAAAACCTTCACCGATTACCTGGATGATGTAAGTACCACCTATATCGATCCGGCCGCTTTCGATGCCAACTTACAGGCTTCCGATGCGTTCATCGCCCGGCAGATCAGCGACAAGTCCATCGGTATCGTCACTCCGGGCATGTCGCGCTACGCTCCGGGTGTGCAGCGGGGAAATCCCCGTCAGGATGATGCATATTTCTCGCTCCTGTTCAAATGCGGTGTGCGTCTCGGAAATGGCGGATATGCGGGAGCCAGTGAGCGGAATGCGGCCATACGCACCCGCTGCCCGGCCAGATTTTAAATGTATTGACCACGTTATACTAAAATCCAACTTTATGAAAAACGGAATGCAAATCAACCCCGTCATGTTCAAAATGATCGTGTTGGTGACCTGCTTCATGCTGGCGATGATTTACAACAAATCAAAGGCGGCCGACTGCGGAACAGTATATTCCTCCGCCGTCACATCTGTCAGGTAAAAGGAAATTGCCGCACGTAGATGAATTTTCCCCGTTGGCACTATGGTCCATCGGAAAAGCATCCTTGTGTAAAAGATATTCTGACCCCCCTTAGGATAACCGGCATAGGATCACAAAGGCACGTGTTTCTTTCAGGGCTAAAGCCCCTTACCGCTGAAACCAGTTTCGTGCTCTTTGCCTAAGCCATTTTCATAAACAAAACCCGGATGACCTCCGGGTATTTTTTTGCGTGATGGTGAAGCGTATCAGTTCAACTCGGCTTCCAGATATTTTCCGGTATGGCTCTCTTTGATGGGGGATAACCCTTCCGGCTCGCCTGCATAGAGCAGTTGACCGCCGCCGTCGCCCCCCTCAGGGCCGATGTCGATGAGGTGGTCGGCCACCTTGATCACATCCATATTGTGTTCGATGATGAGTACCGTGTTGCCGCGGTCCACCAGTTTGTTCAATACATCCAGCAGCAGTTGTATATCCTGGAAATGCAGGCCCGTGGTGGGCTCATCGAGGATATAAAAAGTTTTTCCGGTGTCTTTCTTGCCGAGTTCCGTAGAAAGCTTCACCCGCTGCGCCTCGCCGCCGCTGAGGGTTACGGCGCTCTGGCCAAGCGTGATATAGCCCAGCCCCACATCACGCAGCACTTTGATTTTCCGGTATAGGTAGGGCACCTGCTGGAAAAACTCCACCGCTTCCTCCAC
>JBIIDU010000335.1:0-3007 GCA_044238165.1 Ferruginibacter sp.
TGGCAATGAGTCGAACTGTGAACTGCCTGGGTAAGGGTGCATTGGGTGCCACCGAAAACCGGTAACGAAGGTTGGTAGTTGAAAGTTGATTGACGCCATCCACGGCCCAGCGATAGGCAATGGGGCCGAAATCATCATAGGTGGAAACATTCTGGAAAAAAATCGTCGTGTCGCGCACACAGGTGCTGACATCCTGCGGACTGAACCGGGCAACCGGTGTACCCTTGACCGTCACATTGATTTCACTGCTGTCACGACATCCGGCCGCATTCACCGCCAGCAGTTTCACCCGGAAAGTTCCCGGGCTATTGAATGTGTACTGAAGCGAAGGGCCGTTTACAACAACCGGGGAAGCGGACACCGTCGTATCGAACACAAACCAGGAGCTTGACTCATTTATGATTCCCGGTGCAGATGCCGTCAGCGTGAAGGGCGCGCAATTCTGAGCGGTGGCGTTGCTTTGCAGGCTCGCATCCGGCTGCAAGAGGATGTTGACAGTGCGCATGGCCGTGTCGGTACATACCAGGCCCGATGCACCGATGCGGCTTGCGCGTAAAATAATGGTATAGGTTCCTGATGTGCTGTATACATGAGTTGGGTTTAGGCCCCCCGATGTCTGACCGTCGCCCCAGAACCACTGGTAAGTGGTAGCGCTGCCTGTCCTGTTCACCGGCCGAACCGTATCGCCCATACAATAGACCGAAGCAACATCGAACGCCGCATCCACCGGCGGGTATACGGTGATTGTTAGTGAGGTACTGGTATCACTGCACCCGTTGGTCATGTTCACCACCACCTGATAGTTGCCGGGCGTCAGGTAGGTATGTGATACCGGGGTGAGCGTGTCGTTGGTAACCAGGCTGGCTCCGTCGCCAAAGTCCCAATCATAGCGGGTGGCCCCGAGCGAGCTGTTCACAAAATTTACAACATGGGGTGCACATCCGTTGAGCTGCCCTGCTGTCACATTGATAAAGGGCCGGATGGTGTTAGGGGCCACCCTTACATTGATGGTCTGCGTATCGGAACCGCAGGGGTTCAGGGCGATTAGCCTGATGGTGAACGTGTCGACAACATTGGTGAAGTAGGTGTACTGCAATGAACGGAGGTCGTTGGTAGTATCCTTGTGGCCATTGCCGAAATCCCAGTAATAGATGCTGTTGTAGTCGCCCAATGATGTATTCGACACATTCACGGTAAATGGCGAACAGCCTGAAGTGCTCAGCAATCCGAAACGGGCCTTGGGTTTGGCATGTATGATCACACTGTCGGTGAAATCGACTGCCACACATTCGTTGAATGCACGCAGGGTGATGCGATAGGTGGTATCGACAAAGAACACGCTGGGCGGGAATACGGAAGATCCGGGTTGAGGTGAGCTGCTGATTATGCCATTGCCAAAATCCCAGCGATACCGGAAGGTATCAATCAACGGTGTATTGTTGACAAAACGCACTTCCAATGGTCCGCAACTGTCGCGCGGAGTAAGGGTGAAATTGGGAGCCGGCTTGGGTTTGGTGTAGAATGTATGCGAAATACTGTCGGGCAGGCAGCCGTAGAGGCTGTTGGCCACCATCTTGATGGTGACCGACTCGCTGGGTCCGTTGAGGGTTAACCCCGGGAAATTGACCGCGCTGCCGATAGGCTGGTTGTCGGCATACCAGTCATAGCCGCCGTTGGCAGTGGCCGGCGAAGTGTTTTGTATCACAATGGAGAAGGGCCAGCAGGCCGTATCGGCCGGATAGGTGAACCGGGCCCTGGCATCGGGATTCACATAGATGGTATAGTTGGTGGGCGGTCCTGAACAGGCGTTGGCGGTGGAAGAAACTGCATATACCACCGAATCGCGCGCATCGCCATTGTTGGTAAGTTGCATGACGCCCAGGGTGGGACCTGAACCGGCAGGAAGAAAACCAACCACTCCCCCGCTGCTGACCACCGTCCACGAATAAGTGGCGCCGGCGGTGAAAGAGGCCCAATCAACAGAAACCGTGCTTCCCCCCGTACAGAATTCCTGGAACAGGGGATTGTTGTTGATGGAGGCCCGGGGATTTACTGTTATCTGCACATCGAAAGAATCACCGGCACAACTGCCTGTAACTCCCGATACGGGCTGCACCCGGTAGAGCACATTGCCGGGGAGGAATGTGATGTTTGTCAGAGTACCCGTAATGTTTGGTGAAACGATACCCGGTTGCGCCCCGGCAAATCCAGGATTGAGAAACGGCGCCGACCAGTTGTAAACCGTTCCGGAAGGAACAATCACCCCGTTGTTGGGTTGCCCGTTTTGCGGAGACAAGGTAAATGTGTTTCCACTGCAAATGGTATCAAACAAGGGTGGCAATACCGGAGAAGGATTCACAGTGACCGTAAGGGTGAACGGATTGCCGGAACAATTGCCCGAACTGCCCGACTGGGGCGTAACGGTATATACCAACAGCTGCGGCACATTCGTACGGTTGACCAGCGTATCGCTAAGCCGGTTCACCGGCGTGGGTTGTGCCTGCTGACCCGTAATGTTGTTATTGACCGAAACCGTCCAGGTATAAGCCGTACCGGGTGGCACAATGGTGGCAGGCGGGTTGTCATTCGGCTGCAGGTCAAAATGGCCGCCGCTGCAAATTTCCAACGACTGGTCGGCTATCAGCGGGCGGGGATTGATGGTGATGGTATGATTCGAAGGGGCGCCGGGACATCCGTTGGCACCCGAAGTAACCGCAGTGGCCTTATAAATCACGGCTATGAATCCGGATGTATTGTTATTCAACGTTTGCGCAGGAATCTGACCGGAACCGGAGGTGGTTACTCCGGAAATTCCGGCCGGCTGCATGGCAGTCCAGGGAATGGTGACTCCGGGCGTGGGAGAACTCAGTGTGACGGGCAAGCTGGTACCGTCCGAACAAATGAACTGGTCGGGCTCGGAGAAAATGACACGCGGAGCGGGATTGACGGTGATGGTTACGGTAAAGGAATCGCCCGGGCAATTGCCCGTTTGCGGTAATACCCGGTA
>JBIIDU010000298.1:0-3001 GCA_044238165.1 Ferruginibacter sp.
GCTCCTTTTCGGTATAGCAATCCGTGACGAAGGTCTTCATGAAATTGCCTACCTGTGCAGCTTTGGCACCGGGGGTGGCGGTGGCAGGGATGATGGTTTCGCCTACTTCATCGAGCAGAGCGGTATGGGCGGCAGCAAATCCCGCTTCCTGTGAACCGGGCGCCTTGCAGCCACTGAGCAGCCACTCGGAGCCGATGAAGGTGGCACCGGTGAGCAGGGCTATCTGTCTGATGAGTTCTCTTCTGTCCATATGAGGTGTTTTAAGCTTTTGGTTGAATTTTTCGGATCAGATGTTGCCCTTCTTCAGTTCCTTCACTGCAAAATCGGCAGCGCGTGCCGTAAGGGCCATGTAGGTGAGCGAAGGGTTCACGCACGAAGCGCTGGTCATGCAGGCCCCGTCGGTTACAAACACATTGGGGGCGTCCCACACCTGGTTGTTTCCGTTGAGCACGCTGGTTTTGGGATCGCGGCCCATGCGCGCCGTGCCCATTTCGTGGATGCCCATGCCTACTTGATAACCCCAGTCGAAGGAGTGCACCTTCTTCACGCCGGCATTGGTGAGCATTTCCATCGCGTCGTTGACCATATCCTTGCGCATCTTCTTTTCGTTCTCCTTGATCTCCACGTCGAATGCGATGACCGGAAGGCCCCACTTGTCCTTCTTGTTCTTGTCGAGTGTCATCTTGTTTTCGTGATAAGGCAGCATTTCGCCGAAACTCAGGATGCCCATCCCCCACTGGCCGGGTTCCGACAAAGCGTTCTTGAGTTCTGCCCCCAGGGTGAATTCCGCCACGCTCTCCAATCCCTTTCTGCCACGGCCCGCGCCGCCCTGATAGCCGAATCCACGCACATAATCGCGCTTGTCGTCATAAATGTTGCGGAAGCGGGGAATGTAAATCCCTGTTGGCCGGCGCCCGTATATGTACTTGTCTTCAAAACCTTCCACTTCGCCTTCGGCTCCGATCTTGAAATGATGGTCCATGATGTTGTGCCCCAGTTCGCCGCTGCTGCTGCCCAGACCGCCCGGCCAGATGTCGGTAGCGCTGTTCATGAGGATCCAGGCACTGTTGAACGTTGATGCACACACGAAAACGATGCGGGCGTCGTAGGTATAGGTCTTGCTCGTTTCCGTTTCCATTACTTCCACACCGGTTGCCTTTTTCTTGTCTTTGTCATAGAGGATCTTCGTGACAATCTTGTTCACTTCGAGCGTGAGATTCCCGGTGGCATTGGCTGCGGGCAAGGTGGCCGACTGGGTGCTGAAATAGGCGCCGAAAGGGCAACCGCGCCAGCAACGGTCGCGGTACTGGCAGTTGGTGCGATTGTTATGCGGCTCGGTGATATTGGCACTGCGGCCGATGAACATGTGCCTTTGCCCCTTGTATTGGCTTTTGATTTTTTCAGCCACATCCTTTTCCACCACATTCATTTCCATACCCGGCATGAATTCCCCATCGGGCAGTACTTCCAGCCCTTCCTTCGTGCCCTGGATGCCGGCGAATTTCTCCACATAACTGTACCAGGGGGCCAGGTCATCGTAACGGATGGGCCAGTCGACTGCGATGCCCTCTTTGCCGTTGGCTTCAAAATCCCATTTGTTCCAGCGGTAACTCTGCCTTCCCCAGTGCAGCGAGCGGCCGCCCACATGGTAGGCACGGTACCAGTCCATACGTTTTATTTCGGTGTAGGGATTCTCCTTTTCATCGGCCCACATACCCATCGTGCTTTCATTCAGCGGGTAATCGCGGCGTAGTACCGGATAGTCCTTTTTCATCTGCTGCGTAGGGGTGTCTCGGTGTGGAAATTCCCAGATATCCTTGTTGGCATTCACATAATCCTTCACATGCTCGATGTTCCGGCCGCGCTCGATCATCAGCACTTTCAGCCCCTTCTCGGTAAGTTCCTTGGCGGCCCATCCGCCGCTGACACCGGATCCGATCACGATGGCGTCAAAACTGTTTTTTTCTGGCATAGCGTTATCGTATTAGTAATGGTTTACAAAAATTGTTCACACGGTACAACGGGCAAAAGCATCCTTCAGCGCTGCAATCTTCTCGGCGGGAGAAGCACCCGTGGGAATGAACTCCTGGGCCACATGACCCTTGAAACCTGTATCGGCAATTGCCTGCATGATGGCAGGGTAGTTCAGTTCCTGCCGCCCGTCGATCTCATGCCTTCCGGGAACGCCTGCGGTATGGTAATGTCCGAAGTACGCATGCCGGTCGCGGATGGTGCGGATGATGTCGCCCTCGCTGATTTGCATATGATAGATATCGTAGAGTATTTTGAAATTGGGGGAACCGATCCGCCTGCAAAGTTCCAGCGCCCAGCGGGTATTGTCGGCCATATAATCGGGGTGGTCGACCTTGCTGTTGAACACTTCGATCTGAATGACCACGTTTTTCTTCTCGGCTGCGCGCATGATCTGTTTCAACCCTTCGGCACTGTTCTTCAATCCGGTTTCATCGTCCATGCCCTGACGGTTTCCGCTGAAGCAGATGAGATTCGTATAACCGGCGGCACTCACCAATTCAATATGCTTTAGGTAATTATCAATAAGCCTTGAATGGTTTTGCCGGTTGTTCCAGCCTTCGGTAAGGCTGATTTCAGCGCCGTTGCACATCGAACAGTGCATTCCGTTCGCTTTGAGGGTGTTCCATTCCGACGGCCCCACAAGGTCGATAGCGTCAACACCCATGGGCTTCACGGTCTTACACAATTCGTCGAGCGAAAGAAAGTCGTAGGTCCACCGGCATACTGAATGACGGAAGCCGCCTTTGGAAATCGGGGGCATTTCCGAAGCAGACGCTCTCGCAGGGAAAGCAGGCAGGGCGGAAAGCACACCTGCTGAATAAACGAGCGACCGTATCAGTTTTCTTCGTTTCATGCCTGCGGCGATACCGGCGTCTTGTCGTTACGGAAAAATAAGAGGAAAAGCAGGGATACCCCGCTTGCGAATAGACAGGGACTGATCCAAACGGACTTCCACTGATGGCTCACC
>JBIIDU010000065.1:0-10744 GCA_044238165.1 Ferruginibacter sp.
CCTGGAAAAACCAGAGCCTTCCTTATCGGGGAATTCAACAACTGGGCCCAGAACACGGCCTCCCAGATGCACCAGACCCCCGACCGCCAGAAGTTCTGGCTAACCATCAGCAACCTTACGCCGGGAGTGGAATACAGTTTCCAGTATGTGGTGGATAACATCCGCATCGCCGATCCGTATTCTGAAAAAATCCTGGATGCTTCCAACGACCCGTCAATCAATGATGTAAGCGGATTCACCGTTTATCCCAACCTCAAGGCCTATCCGACCGGAAAAACGACAGGATACGTAAGTGTACTACAAACCGCAAAGCCTGTTTTCAACTGGGCTGTTCCCAACTTCGCGCGCCCCGACCAGCGTAGGCTGTTGGTGTATGAATTGCTGGTACGCGACTTCGTGGCCACACATAGCTGGAAGACGCTCCGGGACACGCTGGGTTATCTTCAGCGGCTGGGCATCAACGCCATCGAGCTGATGCCCTTCAACGAATTTGAAGCCAACAACAGCTGGGGCTACAACCCCAACTTTTATACGGCGCCCGACAAATACTACGGCACCGATACCGACCTGAAGCTATTCATCGACGAATGCCATAAGCGGGGTATAGCTGTGATCCAGGACATTGTATTCAATCATGCCTGGGGATCATCTCCATTGGCACAGCTTTACTGGAATGCATCCCTGAGCAGGCCTGCCGCCAACAATCCCTGGTTCAACCAGACCGCGCCGCATCCTTTCGGGTTCGGCTGCGATTTCAACTTCAGCAGCACGGCCACCCGAAACTATTTCCAGCGGATATTGCAATACTGGCTCACCGAGTACAAGATCGACGGATTCCGTTTCGATTTGTCGAAAGGGTTCACCAACAAGAATACCGGAAGCGATGTTGGTGCCTGGGGCGCTTATGACCCCGAGCGTGTGGCCAACATCAAATGGGTGGCCGATCAGGTTTGGAACGTGAACCCCGGCGCCTATGTCATTCTGGAACATCTGGGCGATTTGTCGGAAGAAAATGAATTCGCCAATTACAAGCAGGGCATGATGTCGTGGCAGCGGCTCGACCCCAAGTTCAATGAGGCCACGATGGGGTGGACCGATTTGTGCAAACAGGATATTTCGGAAGTGTACTACCGGCACAACAATTATTTCAGCAAACCGCTGCGGATGGGCAACCTGGAGAGCCACGACGAGGAAAGGCTGATGTACAAGAACAACAATTTCGGTAACGCATCCGGAACCTACAATGTGAAGAACCTGGCTACAGGACTGAGCCGGATGCAGGCAGCCGCCGCCTTCCATGTGCTGCTGCCCGGCCCGAAAATGATCTGGCAGTTCACCGAGCTGGGTTACGATTTTTCCATCAATGCCTGTACCAACGGTACCTTGGGCGTGGGTGACGCCTGCCGTACGGCTCGTAAACCCATCCGCTGGGACTATTTCCAGCAAACCGACCGGCGCCGGCTTTATACCGTGATGTCGGGACTGATGAAACTCAAGAACAGGTTCAGCAACGTGTTCCTGACCGACCTGAACAACGGCTACGACATGGGCTGCAGCACCTTCAAATTCTACCAGATTTCGAATACCGAACTCAATGCCACCGTCATCGGCAATTTTGATGTGGTGCCCCAGACCCGGACGATTACCCTGCAGGCGCCGGGAACCTGGACCGACTACATAACGGGTAACAGTTATGCCTACACGACCGCAGCGCAGACCATCACCCTGCAGCCCGGCGAATACCGCGTATTGCTCAACCGGAACATCACCATGAGCAACATCGACAACCTCTCCACTGTCAGGAATTTTTCGGTCTATTTCAAAAAGCCCGCTGCGTGGCCTACCGCCCGCATCCACTACTGGAACGCCTTTCCTGAAAGCGCGGCCCCTGCCACCGTATGGCCGGGCAATGCCATGGTGCAGGAGTGCGGCGACTGGTACCGCTGGGATTTTACCAACCTCAACTCCATCAACTTCGTATTTACCGACGGTACCAACAAGACGGTGGATCTTTCTGCCAGCGGAACCTCCTACTATGACAACGGCTGGCTGACTTCCGTTCCGGTCATCAACCGCAACACAACGGCCTCGTTCACTGCAACCCCTACGTCGGGTAGGGCGCCGCTTTCCGTCAGTGTCAACGCCTCCGCCTCTTCGGCCTGCTCTGGAATCGCCGCCTACAACTGGAATTTTGGCAACGGCACCACCGCCACAGGCGCGCTGGCTTCGGCCCAATACACCACGGCAGGCACCTACACCATCAAGTTGGTGATTACCGACAATCAGAGCAGGCGCGACAGCACCACGCAGAGCATCACGGTAACCAATCCGACAGCTCCCATCACGGTTTATGTGAAAAAACCGGCCGACTGGGCCGCTCCCGTCAAAATCCATTACTGGAACACCCAGCCTTCAGGTGCTCTTGCCGCCACCACCTGGCCGGGAGTGAACATGACCTATGACTGCAACGATTGGTACCGGTTCAGTTTCCCGTCGAATGTAACCGCCTCCGATATGGTGTTCAATGACGGCACGGGCAAAAAAACCGCGGACCTGCTGAACGTCACCACATCGCGCTACTACGACAATGGTTGGCTTTCCGCGGAACCCGCAGGCCGCTGTGTACTTGCCTCACAGATTACCTTGCATTTCAAACGCCCTTCCACCTGGACCAACATTCCTTATGTGTATTACTGGAACACCAATCCCGCACTGCCTTCCATCGCCTGGCCGGGTTTTGCCATGACCGACGAGGGCAACGGCTGGTGGGGATATACCATCAAGGGCGCCGGCTGCGGCAATATCATCTTCAACAACAATGCATCGCCGCAAACGGCCGACCTGCTGAATGTATGCGGCGAAAAATGGTATGATAACGGTTTTGTGAATGCTCCGGTTGCAAGACGTCCTGCCGCAACAACGTCAACAGACCCCAGCATCCGGGTCTATCCCAATCCCGCCTTCTCGGTCGCCTATATTGACCTCAGCCTTTCCACCTCCGGCCGGTTTTCCGCGGTGCTGTATGATGCTTCAGGAAAAGTTGCGCGTCGCATCGGCCAGCGCAGATTGCCCGCCGGGTCTCAGCGCATTGAGCTGAAGCGCGAAGGACTTGCACGCGGCATGTATGTGCTTGAAACCACTGTCAATGAAACCACTGTCCGAAATACGCTTTACTTTGAATAAGTAGAGGCGGGGTTCTATCTTTGCCTGACTTAACTGAAAGCCACTCATTCTGCTTTGTAGTTCAAAAAAGCTTTTCTATGAAACGAATCTTTTCGCTGGTATCCATTTTGCTGATTACCAACGCAATTGTCTTTGCGCAGGACAAGGCCATCACCCGCCTCTCTCCCGATGTGCAGTACCAGTATCTTGGCACCTATGACATTGCCTTGCTCAACCAGATCCTGTTCAAGGAGGTTCCGCAAACAATCGAAAGCAAGGTCAATTACAGCGCTCCCCAAAATGCCGTGAAGATCTACCGCCTCATTTACAATTCGGTGGTGCCGGAACAGAACAACAGGCCTACCGTGGCATCCGGAATTATTGCAATACCTGCAACAGGAGCCAGAACCATGCCTTTGGTGTCGTACCAGCATGGCACCCTCTACGGCGATATGGTTCCACCCTCCGACATTGAAAAATCGTTTGAAGCCAGGCTGATGGTCGCCCAGTTCGCCGCCCAGGGTTATGTGGTAATAAGTTCCGACTATTTCGGCTTCGGGGCTTCAAAGGAGAAGGACTCCTATATCGTGCTTAATAGCCAGGTGCAGGCATCTTACGACATGTATAAGGCGAGCCTCCTCATGCTGGAGAGGGAAGGCATCGGCGTAAGCCGGTTCTTTCTGAGTGGATGGTCGCAGGGCGGGGTAATCACTATGGCATTTCTCGAAAAGCTGGAATCCATCGGCGTTGATGTGAAGGCTGTAGGTACGGCCGCGGCACAATGCGACGGGTTTGTCATGACGAACGGATTTCTTTCACATCCGCGCAAGATAGATGCCGACTGGGTCGCCACCATGTTCATCCTCACTGCATTCTCTTTTGAAGAGTATTACCAGATTCCCGGATTGGCCAGGGGTGTATTCACGGATGAACAGTATGAACTGGCCAAACGCGTGTATATGAAAGATCCTACCCTCCAGTACAAGGACTTTCCGCTCAACCTGCGCAAACTCATCCGCCCCGAATATTTCGACCCCAACTACTACGCCCAGTCTGCTTACGGGAGGCTTATGCTGGCCATGCATCCTTACCGTTGGGATATCAAAACCCCGGTGCGTATGTATTACGGCGATGTCGACGAGTGCCTGGCAATCGGGCTCGCGCGCCTGCCCATGGAATGGCAGAAAGCCATGGGCAACGACAAGGTGGAGGCGTTTTCCGTAGGCCCCGACGGTACCCACCGACTCGCTTTCGGAAGAGGTGCTCCCGAATGGAAGAAATGGTTTGATTCCCTGCTTCGGTAAAAGATTTGCAGATAAGGCAATCCGCAACTGCAAGAATTTGTTGCATTTCCCGGAACGCCGCGGCATTATGTGTATTTCCCGGAGCGGCTGTTTTGAACAGCGGTTATTTCTGAATTCCCGCAGTTTGCTGAACAAAATCAAGGGTGCTCTTACAGCGTTATCAAAGGGGTACGATAATCGGCACGAATCACTCGGGTAAATAGTCTGCCCGCCCTAACTTTGCCCCGGGTTATCCGTAAAATTCCGTTTATGAATTTATTTGAAAAGCAGCAGCAGGAGTTCATTGCACGTCATATAGGTCCGGATGAAAAAGAGATCCGTGATATGCTTGATGCCATCGGGGTTGAAAGTGTCGAAGCCCTCATCGCCCGAACGGTTCCTGAACCCATTCGTCTGAAAAAAAATCTGGCCCTCCCTGCCGGGATGAGTGAAGACCAGTATCTGCAGGAATTGCGTCAGACCGCCAACCGGAACAAAGTATTTAGAAACTATATCGGCCAGGGCTATTACGAAACCATCACGCCCAGCGTCATACTTCGCAATGTGTTTGAAAATCCGGGATGGTACACCCAGTACACCCCTTATCAGGCAGAGATAGCACAGGGTCGCCTTGAAAGCCTGCTCAATTTCCAAACCCTGGTAAGCGAACTGACCGCACTGCCCGTAGCCAATGCCAGCCTGCTCGATGAGGCTACCGCCGCCGCAGAGGCCATGACGATGCTCTTCAATGCAAGGAATAAGGATGAAGGAGCACCCGTTTCTGCGAAGTTGTTTGTGGATGAACATATTTTTTCCCAGACCAAGGATGTGCTCTACACCCGCGCCGTGCCCTTAGGTATTGAGCTCGTGGAAGGAAATGCCCGCGCAGCGCAATTGGACGAGTCCTATTTCGCTGCCATTGTCCAGTACCCCGACAGCAACGGCAGCGTAAATGATTTTTCGGCCTTCATCAACCACGCAAAGGAAAATCAGGTGCGTGTCATCATGGCTACCGACCTATTGGCACTCACCCTGCTCACGCCCCCCGGCGAACTGGGAGCGGATGTTGCGGTGGGCAATTGCCAGCGCCTGGGCGTGCCCATCGGTTTCGGCGGGCCACATGCCGCATTCTTCGCCACCCGCGATGAATTTAAGCGGGTCATACCCGGACGCATCATCGGAGTGAGCGTGGACGCCCGAGGCGGACGCTGTCTGCGCATGGCCCTGCAGACCCGCGAGCAGCATATCCGCCGCGAGAAAGCGACCAGCAATATCTGCACGGCCCAGGCCCTGCTCAGCAACATGTCGGCCATGTATGCCGTTTACCATGGTCCGGATGGATTGAAATCCATCTCCACCCGAATCAGCCTGCTGGCACTCACACTGAACAACGAACTGAAGCAGCTGGGCTTCGAGCCGTCACATGCCCATTTTTTCGATACACTCAAAGTGCCGGTTGCCGATGCCGAAGCCATCCGGAAGGACGCGGAGTCGCGGCACATCAATTTCTTCTACTTCGAAGACAGTTCGGTAGGCATTTCACTCGGAGAAACCACCAGCCGTAAAGACATCCTTGAAATCATCCAGATTTTCGCCCGTTCCCGCAATATCAGCATTTCCGATGCGGTTTTTGAAAATGTGAGCGCGCTGACACAGATTCCTTCGGCGCTCACCCGCAGCTCGCCGTTCCTGCAACATCCAGTTTTCAACAGTCATCATAGTGAAAGCAAGATGATGCGCTATATCAAGCAACTGGAAAACAAGGACCTCAGCCTGAACACTTCCATGATCAGCCTCGGCAGTTGTACCATGAAGCTGAACGCCGCCACGGAGTTGATTCCGGTGAGCTGGCCCGAGTTCAGCCAGATCCATCCTTTTGCTCCGGAAGACCAGGTGAAGGGTTATACCCAGATCATTTACGAGCTCGAAAAATACCTGGCCGAAATAACCGGATTCGCTTCGACATCCCTGCAGCCCAACAGCGGTGCGCAGGGCGAGTATGCGGGGTTGATGGCCATCCGCCGTTATCATGAATCAAGAGGAGAGGCGCATCGCAATGTGGTGCTGATACCGGTATCGGCCCACGGTACCAATCCGGCCAGTGCGGTTATGGCCGGCATGCGGGTGGTGGTAACGCGCTGTGATGAAAAGGGTAATATCGACATAGAGGAACTTCGAGCCAAAGCGCTTGAGCATTCCGGGCAGCTGGCCGCGTTGATGGTGACCTATCCTTCTACCCACGGTGTTTTTGAAGAGGGCATCCGCGAAATCTGTCAGATCATCCATGACCATGGCGGGCAGGTGTATATGGACGGTGCCAACATGAATGCGCAGGTGGGCATCACCAGTCCGGGTATGATCGGTGCCGACGTGTGCCACCTCAACCTGCATAAGACCTTTGCCATACCACATGGCGGCGGCGGACCCGGGGTGGGCCCGATTTGCGTGGCGGCGCATCTTTCCCCTTTTTTACCGGGCCATCTGCATACGGCCGAAGAGCCCGGCTTCACCCACGCCGTAAGCGCGTCCCCCTTCGGCAGCGCCAGCATCCTGCTCATCAGTTACGGCTACATAAAAATGCTGGGAGCCCGGGGAGTGAAGCGCGCGACTGAAATAGCCATCCTGAATGCGAACTATATGAAGAAAAGGCTGGAGGTCTTTTACCCGATCCTCTACACCGGAAAGAACGGCACAGCAGCGCATGAGTTCATTGTGGACCTGCGCCCGTTTAAAAGTTCGGCCGGTATTGAGGCCGAGGATGTGGCCAAACGGCTGATGGATTACGGATTCCATGCACCCACGCTCTCGTTCCCGGTGGCGGGCACCCTCATGATTGAGCCCACCGAGAGTGAAGACAAGGCAGAACTCGACCGTTTTTGTGATGCCCTGATCGGCATCTATCACGAAATCAAGGCAATAGAGCAGGGGCAGGCCGACCGGAAAGACAATGTGCTGAAATATGCGCCCCATACACAGTCGGTTGTAACAGCAAATACGTGGGACCGTCCTTACAGTCGAGAAACGGCCGCTTTCCCGCTGCCTTTTGTGTGCACCAACAAATTCTGGCCCTCTGTGAGCCGGGTAAACAACACCCATGGCGACAGGAACCTTGTATGCACCTGTGAACCGACAGAACATTATATGGAGCAGCCGGTATCATGAAAAAACCAGCGGTCCCCGGCATTAATTCGTATATTTAATTTCTAAAATTATAATTATGGCATTGTTTAAATCGGGTAACCCAACCCTTTCCGAGAAAAGTTTTCAGGGTACTGTGCAAGATTCGTATGCGGATTCCATGACCGTGCGGGGCACGTTGAACAAGTTCGGCTTCATGTTGCTGATGCTGGCCGGATCGGCTTACTATGCCTGGAAGGAAGTCAGTTTTGGCGGCAATGTGGCGCCCCTGATGTGGACCGGCCTGATCGGTGGATTTGTTCTGGCACTGGTCATCATGTTCAAAAAAGAATGGTCGCCTTTTCTGGCCCCTGCCTATGCCCTGCTGGAAGGATTGTTTCTGGGAGCGGTATCGGCAATGTACAACAATGCCTTTGCGGAAGTGGCTCCGGGCATTGTGATGAATGCCGTGGGGCTCACGCTCGGAACGGCTTTCGCCATGTATATCCTTTATTCCACCGGAGTCATCAAGGTGACAGAGAAGTTCCGTTCCGTGCTGCTTCTGGCCACCGCCGGCATTGCCATTTTCTATCTGATTACGATGATACTCGGGTTTTTCAACATCCGCTTCGATTTTCTGAGCCAGGGTTCGCTGATCGGCATCGGATTCTCTTTGGTGGTTGTGGTCATCGCCGCCCTGAACCTGCTGCTCGATTTCGATATGATTGAACAGGGTTCGGCCGCAGGAGCCCCCAAGTATATGGAGTGGTACGGCGCTTTCGGCCTGATGGTGACCCTGGTATGGTTGTATCTGGAAATCCTCCGGCTGCTCAGCAAAATCAGCAGCCGCGACTGATTTTCAACAAATGCAGTATATTTTATTTATTCAACCGCCTTCAGGGGCGGTTTTTTTAGTCCGGACTTTTCTGTATGCCAGCACCGAAACGGGCCGGTTTACAGCATTTTCTGATTATTTTTGCCCGCATCAAAAAACCTTCCATGCGCACTGTACTGATTACCGGAGGAGCAGGATTTATCGGTTCGCACCTTACCCGGTTGTTCGTAAACAAATACCCCGACTACCGGATTGTCAACATAGACAAGCTGACATATGCCGGCAACCTGCTGAACCTGGCCGATATCGAAAAGCGCCCGAATTATCATTTTGTGAAGGGCGATATCTGCGATGCTGCCCTTCTCGACAGCCTTTTTGAAAAATATGCGGTCACGGCTGTACTGCATTGCGCCGCCGAAAGCCATGTGGACCGTTCCATCACCGACCCTCTGGCTTTTGTGAACACCAATGTGATGGGAACCGCCACGCTGCTGCTGGCGGCCAAAAAGCACTGGAACGGCCAGTACGACGACAAGCTTTTTTACCATATTTCCACCGATGAAGTGTATGGTTCGCTGGGAGCGGAAGGATTCTTCACGGAAACAACGCCTTACGACCCCCGCAGTCCTTATTCCGCCTCAAAAGCATCATCCGACCATCTGGTGCGGGCTTTTTTCCATACCTATCACATGCCCGTGAAGATTTCGAACTGCAGCAACAACTATGGGCCTTATCATTTTCCTGAAAAACTGATTCCGCTCTGCATCCACAACATCATCAACCGAAAGCCGCTGCCGATATACGGAAAAGGGGAGAACGTGCGCGACTGGCTTTATGTGGAAGACCATGTGCGGGCCATCGATACCATTTTCCATAAGGGACGAATCGGGGAGACTTACAATATCGGCGGACATAATGAGTGGACGAACATCGACCTTATCAGGGAGCTTTGCAGGCAGATGGACCAAAAACTCGGCAAGCCTGCGGGCGATTCGGCACAACTGATCACATTTGTGAAAGACCGTGCCGGCCATGATCTGCGTTATGCCATCGATGCCACCAAATTGAAGGAGGAATTGGGCTGGATGCCCTCCCTGCAATTTGAAGAGGGGCTTTCCCGCACCATCGACTGGTATCTGAACAATTCTGACTGGCTGCAGGGTGTAACCAGCGGCGATTACCTGAAATACTACGAGGGGCAATACGAAAAAAGATGATTGCTGCTGAAGTTCGTTCAGGCAGAATAAGTCATTGCTTTGAATAGCGTACATTTCTTCAGCAACGGAGCATCAAAAAAACAAAACAATGAAAGGAATCATTCTTGCCGGCGGAAGCGGAACAAGGCTTTATCCCATCACCATGGGCATCAGCAAGCAACTGATGCCTATCTACGACAAACCCATGATCTATTATCCGCTCAGCACTCTGATGCTGGCCGGTATCAAGGAAATACTCATCATCACCACGCCCGACGACCAGTCCCAGTTCATGCGGCTGCTGGGCGACGGAAAGCAGTGGGGCTGCACCATCGAATATGCGGTGCAGCATACCCCCAACGGGCTTGCGCAGGCGTTTGTGATCGGCGCCCCGTTCATCGGAAACGATTCGGTGGCCCTGGTGCTGGGTGACAATATTTTTTATGGTTCGGGATTCAGCCAGTTGCTGCAATCGGCCGCCCGGCCCGATGGCGCCGTCATATTCGCCTACCCGGTAAGCGATCCCGAACGCTATGGTGTGGTAGAGTTCGACGCCGACCGCAATGCGCTGAGCATTGAGGAGAAGCCTGCGAAACCCAAAAGCAATTTTGCTGTGCCTGGACTCTATTTTTATGACAACAGCGTGGTGGAAATCGCCCGCAATATCGCTCCCAGCCCCCGGGGCGAATACGAAATCACCGATGTGAACAAGTGGTACCTGCAGCACAAGAAACTCAAGGTGGCCGTACTCAACCGCGGGTTCGCCTGGCTCGATACCGGCACTTTTGATTCGCTGAGCGATGCCTGTGAGTATGTGCGGGTCATTGAAAAACGTCAGGGCCTCAAAGTGGGCTGTCCCGAAGAAATCGCCTGGCGGATGGGATTTGTCACACGGGAAGAACTGCTGTTTCAGGCCGAAAAACTCAGCAAGAGCGGTTATGGCGAATACCTGCGCCGAATCGCCTCCTGATCAATGCTTTATGCAAGGCAATACGTTGCCGGAATTGGCGTTATCTCACTGCGGAATCTGCACAAACTTCCGCATTCCCTTATGACTGTTGAACTGATTCATCCCTTCCGGCGTAACCCGCTTATGTGGTCAGCCGAGGGCTTGTACGAGCACAGCCTGCTGGTATTCCCCAAAAAGAACG
>JBIIDU010000299.1:0-2992 GCA_044238165.1 Ferruginibacter sp.
TCACATCCGGCATAGGGCGTAAGCTTATGCCGGTGATGAATCATGCTTTCCAAAACCCGGAATGACTGCCGGTCATCCACGATGGCGATATCGGCATCGAAGCCCACAGCAAGTTTCCCTTTAACCCGGGATTTACCGATGAGTTTGGCGGGATGCGCACAAAGCCATTTGCCCAATTGGTCAAAATTAAGGTTTCTTTTCCTGGCGGCTGTCCACAACACAGGCAACGCGAACTGAAGGGAAGCGATGCCGCCCCAGGCTTTCATAAAGTCGCCTTCAGCAAGAGCCTTCATTTCAGGCGGAGCAGGTGAGTGGTCTGTCGCCACAAAATCAATCAGGCCATTTTCCAGTGCCTGCCAGATCTGTTCATTGTTGTTTCTTCCCCGGATAGGCGGTGCGCATTTGTGTGCGGTAGAACCATCCGGAATTTCTTCGGCGTTGAAAAAAAGATAATGTTGGCCGGTTTCGACTGTCACCGGCACGCCGCGCGATTTTGCATCAGCAATGAGCGGAAGCGCAGTGGCGGAAGAAAGGTGAACGATATGTACCCTGCAGTTGAATTCTTCCGAAAGACGGATCATTAGCGCGATGGCATCGTATTCCCAACGGTCGGGCCGGCTGAGCAGATACTGTGGATATGAACGTGCATCCAGACTTCCCGAAGGTAAGGGAGCTGCCGTATCCGACAATTCGCAGTGCACCAGCAAGGGCAGGTTGTGCCGTGCAATGATGGGCATGGCTTTGCGAAGGTCCTGCTCCGTCACATTCGGAAACTCATCGACGCCTGAATGTGTAAGAAAGGCCTTGAACCCAAGAATTCCGGAATCAATCATTGCCTCGAGGTGATGTTCGTTGCCGGGAACCACACCACCCCAGCAGCCGAGGTCGGCATGAAGGTATTGCCTGGCTGCCCCTCTTTTCTGGTTCAGTGATGCCAGTGTGGTGGTAACCGGCGAAGAGTTCAGCGGCATATCGACTAGGGCAGTGATGCCACCGGCAATAGCGGCACGCGTGGCCGTATCGAAGCCCTCCCACCCGGTGCGGCCGGGTTCGTTTATATGCACATGCGGATCAATTACGCCCGGCATGACAATGGCATCACCGGCATCAATCACTTCATCGCATGCGGACGTGGGAACATCCTTCCCTACTTCGATAATTTTCTCCTGATTGATGATCACCACCCCGCGGCCCATTCCTTCCGGGTACAGCACCCTGTTACTTTTTATGGCGATCATAGTTCCATCCAATTTGTATCTTGTAAAAATAAACGGAAATAAATTAAGCCCTGTATCCTAACTTTGGACAGCAACGGTAAGATTTTCCGGCAACTTCCGTTAACCGTCTCTGAACCCTTGTTTGTTTTCGGCCAAGCCAAAGCGGTATTGAACAGACCCACTCGCTTATGACCCATTTTTTAGTCCTCCTCGTACTCTCCGGCATCCTACTTTTTCTGGTGGTCCTGCTTTACCAGTTCAGCCAGATCGGCAAACCCGGTGACGATGGGAAGAGAATGGCCTCCCGGCTTGACCTCTCGCAGGGCTATGTATATGCCGCCATCGTGCTGGTATGCATCCTGATTGCCCTGTATATCTGGTACATGTTTGAAAAAACGGTGTATCAGGGCCACCTGATGGAATGGCTGAACATTGTGGTCAGGCTGATGCACATTACGTTCGGCATCGCCTGGATCGGAGCTTCCTTCTATTTTGTTTTCCTGGAAAACGCGCTCAACCGAACGGAAGATGTGCGCGAAGAACTTGCTGGCAATCTCTGGGCGGTACACGGCGGCGGATTCTACTACCTTGAAAAATACAAGGTAGCGCCCAAAACCCTGCCCAAACACCTGCACTGGTTCAAGTACGAGGCCTATTTCACCTGGCTATCGGGATTCTGCCTTTTGTTTGTAGTGTATTACTTTAATGCGAAAGCCATGCTGATCGACAGCAATGTGATGCCCCTGAGCACAGCAGTTGCCGTATCAACGGGTATCGGATCGTTCCTCTTGGCCTGGCTGATTTACGACCAGCTTTGCAAAAGCCGGCTCATCCATCAAAAAATATTGTTTACAATCGTTGGCTTCCTGCTGGCTACGGCTTTCGCTTATGGCTATACGAAACTGTTCAGCGCCAGGGCCGCATACATCCATTTCGGCGCCATGCTGGGTTCGCTGATGGTGGCCAATGTTTTTTTTGTAATCATACCGGCGCAAAAAGCCATGGTGAAAGCAGCCGCTGCCGGAATACCTCCTGATCCGGCACCGGGCAAGAAAGCACTGGCGCGTTCCCTCCACAACAATTATTTTACCCTGCCGGTATTGTTCGTGATGATCAGCAACCATTTCCCGAGCACTTTCGGAAACGAGCATCCCTGGCTGGTGCTCAGCATCATAACGCTGGGTACGGCAGGAGTCAAACACTATCTGAATCTGCGGGAGAAAGGCCAATATACCGTTTGGGTACTTCCTGCTTCCATCCTCATCATCTTGTCAGCTGCCTACATCACGGCACCCCAGAAACCCGGAGTTTGCAAGGAAGAGATTTCATTTTCAAGCGTGAATACCATCATCGGCAAACGTTGCATAACCTGCCACAGCAGCAAACCTACCGACGATACCTATACGGCACCGCCCAACGGAGTTGTGTATGATACCCCCGCAGACATCGTGAAGATGAAGGACAAGATCATGGAGCGGGTAGTCATCACCAAAACGATGCCCCAAAACAATAAGACAAATATTACGCCTTCGGAGCGGGAAACGATCCGATGCTGGATTGAACAGGGTGCGCACACCGACCGATAACAACTAATCTCTGGAAACTTTTTTGATAGAGGCTCAACTGCTGATCAGTGTAATTTTGCGCTGATCATGCTGAGGAATTCACTACGGGTTTCAATCTTTTCAAATTCCCCGCAAAACGCAGATGTGGTGGTGACCGAATTCTGCTTCTGCACCCCGCGCATCATCATGCAGGTATGGGCGGCTTCAACA
>JBIIDU010000300.1:0-2990 GCA_044238165.1 Ferruginibacter sp.
GCAGGAGGAAATATTCGGGCCCGTGCTCGCCATCCAAAGCTTCCGCACCGACGATGAAGTGATTGAAAAAGCCAACAACACGCCCTTCGGATTGTCGGCCGGTGTATGGACCGACAAAGGCTCGAAGATTTTCAACATGACGCAAAAACTGAGAGCCGGCGTGGTTTGGGCGAACACCTATAACAAATTCGACCCCGCCTCGCCCTTCGGCGGATATAAAGAAAGCGGTTATGGCCGCGAGGGCGGTTTGCATGGCCTGGCCCCCTATCTCAAACTGGTATAATCCGCTGAAAAAAAATTTCATTTCAATTTGATTTTCATAAAATGGCAAAAGCAAAAAAAACGAAAGCAGGCAGCCCGGCAACTGTTGCAGAAAAAGTGAAAGCGATTCAGCCCGAGCAGCGGCTTCCCATACTCAAGACCTACAAGATGTATATCGGCGGCCAGTTTCCCAGAACAGAATCGGGGCGCTACTATGCCGCAACGAACCGGAAAGGCGAAGCGCTCGCCAACATGTGCCTGGGATCGAGAAAAGATTTCCGCGATGCCGTGGTCAGCGCAAGGGGCGCTTTTGGCAGCTGGTCGGCCCGGGCTGCATTCAACCGTTCGCAGATCCTCTACCGCATCGCCGAAATGCTGGAGGGAAGAAGGGCGCAGTTTGTGGATGAGTTGCTCCGCCAGGACCTGAGCGCCGCCGAAGCGCAGCAAGAGGTGGACCTGAGCATCGACCGATTCATCTACTACAGCGGGTGGTGCGACAAATACACCCAGCTTTTCAGTACGGTGAATCCCGTGGCCAGTTCGCATTTCAACTTCTCTGTTCCGGAACCGATGGGGGTTGTGGCGGCAGTAGCTCCTGAAAAAACCTCATTGCTGGGACTGACCTCGGTGATTGCACCCATCATCGCCGGAGGAAATACCTGTGTGGTGCTCGCTTCAAAAACAAAGCCGCTTTGCGCCATCACGTTCGCTGAAGTGCTGAACAGCTCCGACCTGCCCGGTGGTGTGGTGAATATTCTTACCGGCGATGCGGGGGAACTTATACCTCAATTTGCATCGCATCTTGATGTGAATGCCGTCGCCTCTTGCGACCAGAGTACCGAAACGAAACGCCTCATTGCCGAAAAAGCAACCGGCAACCTGAAACGCACCGTTTTCTGTGACCCGGTGGACTGGAGCAGCGAAACCGCACAGTCGCCCTACCATATCCTCGACTTCCAGGAAATCAAAACCACCTGGCATCCCATTGAAAACATAGGCGGTGCGAAAGCGGGGTATTAATCGTCCATGAACGCGCATGCACTACAAAAACCGGCTAACGTAAAAAAGTAATTGGGGCAACCCACATTCGGTATTTTTGCAACACTTAATCAGAGTACATGCAAACCATATTGGGCGCAGGCGGCGCAATTGCCATCCCTCTTGCCAGAGAACTAAAAAAATATACGGACAACATCAGGCTGGTCAGCAGAAACCCCATAAAAGTCAACGATACCGACGAGCTTTTTCCCCTTGACCTCAGCCGACCGGAATTGGTAGACCGCGCCATCGCTGGTAGCGAAGTGGTTTATGTCGTCATCGGCTTTGAATACAAGCTGAGTGTCTGGCAAAGTTTATGGCCGCCTTTCATGAAAGCGGTCATTGCAGCCTGCAAAGCCCATGGCGCGCGGCTCGTGTTTTTCGACAATGTGTATCTGTACGCCAAAACAGCCATTCCCCATATGACCGAATCATCGCTGCTAGCTGCTCCAAGCAGGAAGGGCGAAGTACGGCAGCAGCTGCATGAGCTGATTATGCATGAGGTGGAGAAAAAAAACCTGACCGCATTGATCGCACGGGCTGCCGATTTCTATGGTCCCGACAACAAAAGCAGCGCGCTGAACATGATGGTGGTGGATAATTTCCTGAAAGGCAAAAAAGCGCAGGCCTTTGGCGATGTCGACAGGATACATACGTACACCTATACCCCCGATGCCGGCAAAGCCACGGCCCTGCTTGGCAATACCGCCGATGCCTACAACCAGGTCTGGCATCTGCCTACCACCCGCGAAAAGCTGAGCACCCGGCAATGGATCGGGCTGATTGCGGGAGAGATGAACACATCACCACGCATACAGACCATACCGTTATGGTTGATAAAGACGCTTGGCCTCTTTATCCCGGTGATGCGGGAGTTTCCGGAAATGATGTACCAGTATGAGCAGGACTATTTTTTCGACAGTTCCAAATTCGAGAAACGGTTCGGCATCTCCGCCACACCACCCGCGGAAGGTATCCATCAGCTTTTGGAAAGTTTGAAAACAAAAAAGACAGTTGAAACAAAGTAAGCATCTCCGGCCATCCTGATGGGGCATAAAAAATGTCACATCACCACGCAGCACCAGAAAAGACCTGATCATGAAGTGCTTCCTTTTCTTGTTGACTTTATGCTTTT
Source organism: Ferruginibacter sp. (assembly GCA_044238165.1). Taxonomy (GTDB): domain Bacteria; phylum Bacteroidota; class Bacteroidia; order Chitinophagales; family Chitinophagaceae; genus Ferruginibacter. The sequence goes on from JBIIDU010000300.1 coordinate 2,435, forward strand.
GCATGCTTTTGACACGGCAAGCCCGAGCGCAGGAAACACTTCAACGCTCTTCTTATTCGTTTAAAGCCTCCCGAAAAGGCAGCATCCGTGAATTCAGAGAGGGTACAAGGCTTCGCATCAAATACCGGGAAAGCAATACCCTAAAACGATTTTACGGCATTTACCGGAGGTCTTTCTCCAAAGAACAGCTCACCCTGCAAAAAATCAGGGGTACCGATTCTGTGACCATCCCGCTGACGGATATCCTTTCAGTCAGCAAACCGCACCGAAAATACCGGATTATCGCCCTTAGCGGCGGTACCCTGCTGTTGGCCGGCAGTACAGCCTTACTCGTCGATTACGCCAACTCGCCGGTTACGGCCATGAGAGCGGCGCTGGTCATACCGATTGCGGGGGTTGGTGTCTATCTGCTGCTATCAGCACCGGTTAGCTTTTTGATTGACAAGCTGAATGTGATGAACAAGGCCAACGGGTGGGAATTTCATCTGAGCCGTTAGTGTCTCCACCCCTCGTCCTAAGGGCATCTTCAAAAGTTATAGCCCTTCAAAAAAATTCG
>JBIIDU010000099.1:0-8488 GCA_044238165.1 Ferruginibacter sp.
CGGATATTTTTTAAAAGGAAGGAATCCGGAACAGCAGATTTCCCGGAATATGAAATCACCTTATCCAACAAAGGCCCGGCGATGCCCTGCAAAAAGTCATCGGCAGTGATCACCCTGCGGGTGCTGGTATTATAAAGGGTGGAAATCAGTTCGGAGGGATAAGGACTCCGCTTGCTTTTCTCACACCAGGGTTCAAATACAGTTGCGGCAAATAGCACCGGACTCATCCGCGCCAGATTGAAGGCATGCAGGAATTCCTTCTCCTGTGAACTGAGCCGGTTGTTGCTGTTATTCACAGATGCGGCTGAGAAGTACGGCAGGTCCCACTGGGAAGAATAAGCTGAGAACGGGTTGCCCGCAAAGGCATAACCCGCTGACAAAAGAATGAAAATAACTGTAAAAATGCCCTTAGATACCCGGATCATAACATCAGTTTTGGTGAAACAATGGCAGTTTTCTAGGGAGTGACAACTTTGCTTCAACCGGAAGCAGGTTCGAGGGGATACCAGATCATCTTTGGGGGAACAGCAACACAGGCCAAACAACCGTCAAACAATACTAACATAATTTTCATGCTGTATGATTATCGGAAAATCCTTTTAACAAAGAATTGGCGTGCCTGCATAGCATTTGCCTCTTCGGATCCGACACCTTGAATTTTTGAACCGTCACCCTGGTTCGTGGCTCACGAACTATGTTTTCCCTTTTTGTCTGAACTATGATTGTTATGATTGAATGAGGACTATGACTGTTACGCCCAGAGTCCGCTATAGACGGTAACCGCCCGTCTATGCCTTTGCTCGACTTACTCCGAGACCTTTATATGAAACTTCTCTTTTTTACGCAGAGAACGCAGAGTTTTTCGCAGAGAGCGCAGCGGCATTTCGGCCAACCTCTTCCTCCGCGACCTTTGCACGAATACCTTAGTGGCCTTTGCGTGATACTTCGCTTTTTCCACGCAGAGAACGCAAAGTTTTTCGCAGAGGGCGCAGCGGCATTTCGGCCAATGTCTTCCTACGCGTATCCTTTTCAATTCCTTGCGCCTTGGCGTGAGACAAAACCTGCACCTGATAAACATTTCGTAATCCTACAATCCAAAAATCCTGTGAATCCTGATTCAGACAATTTTATGTCTTGATCAAACCGGGTGAAAGAAAAAGCCGATTCTTCAGAGAATCGGCTTCAGTTCAAGAAAGTGCCCAGGAAAGGAATCGAACCTTCACACCCTTGCGAATGGCAGATTTTGAGTCTGCTGCGTCTACCAGTTCCGCCACCTGGGCAGTTTTACACTGAAAAGTATCGTAGGTACGAAAGTTTCAGGTGGGATGCAATGTTACGCTATCCCGCGGTTTTGTCCAAAATGCGCCGAAGGTATTTTTTCCGGAAATAATAGTCTTTTACCTGATCATAAGGATAGGCGGTATCCTCCCCGTCGCGAAAGGCAGCCAATATCGGAGCGATAGCCGCATCCATTTCCTGCTGCAGGCGCCGGATGGCTACCATGCGTGCTGCCGCATCTTCTTCCTCATTCAATTCCATCATCGCCATCAGAAAATCGGGCGGCAAGGTATATTTTTCCTCATCACCCAACCTTCCTTTCAGCTGCAGCAGATAGCGCATGCGTGAATCAGGATTGCGCAGTACCTGCAGCCCCTCATTGAGCATCGAAGAACGACGCATCACTTCGTCCAGCACTTCGGAAGAAGCCCCCGCATGAAAATCTGGATGGTAGCGCTTCTGCAGGGCGATGTATTTCCGGTTGAGATCGGCCAGGTCGACCTCGAAAGAAACCGGCAATTCAAACAATGCAAAATAATCGGATAGCATAAACAGGTTTCGGCAGCAATTCAAATTGACAACAATCTGCGCCGGAATGCAAAAGTAGCAACGGGCGCCGACAAACAAATTGCCCGTTTAATTTGGCTTTTGGTATAACTTGCCGCCACAAAAAACGATTGATGCTTACCATAGGTCTGATCAGGGAGGGCAAAGTACCGGCCGACAGCCGCGTAGCCCTCACTCCGGCGCAGTGCAAATGGCTGCGTATGAACTTCCCCGATATCCGCGTGCTGGTACAACCCAGCCCGGGCCGTTGCTATTCCGACAAGGAATACGCGCAGGCAGGAATCATACTTACCGAAGACCTCACAGAATGTAATGTATTGCTGGGTATCAAAGAGGTTCCCGTCCATCAACTGCTTGCGGATAAAACGTACCTGTTCTTTTCCCATACCAAAAAACTGCAGTCCTATAACCGGGATCTGGCCAGAACAATAGCGGAGAAAAGAATCACGCTTATCGACTACGAATGCCTCGAGCACGACGACGGCACCCGCATCATCGGCTTCGGCTTTTTTGCCGGAATCGTAGGCGCACACAACGGTATCATGGCCTACGGCCGGCGTACCGGCGCATTTTCCCTGCAGCCGGTACATTCAGTGAACAGTTTCCAGAAACTCATCCACACGTATTTCGGACTGCACCTGCCCAATATTAAAATCGCAGTAACTGGCAGCGGACGCGTGGCACACGGAGTGCTCGAAATCATGAACCTGCTTGGAATCCACGAGGTGGAGCCCGAAGAATACAGGGAAAAGACATTCCAGTACCCGGTATATGTGCACCTGAAAGGAAGGCTGCTGTACCGGCACAAGGAGCGCGGTGACTATAAGCGTGAGGAGTTCCATGAACATCCTCAGAATTATGTTTGCACGTTTGCCGACTATATGCCGTATACCGATATTCTGATCAACGGCATTTACTGGGACAAGCAGATTCCCCGCCTGTTTGAACAGGAAGCGCTGCCCGACCCCTCCTTCCGCATGAATACGATTGCCGACATCACCGACGACTATCACGGCTCTGTACCCTGCAATCTGGGCGACAGCACCATCAGCGACCCGGTCTACGGCGTCGACCGGAAAAGTTTCGAAAAAACCGCACCCTACCTGCCCGGCAGCGTAGATATCATGGCCGTGGGAAACCTGCCCAACGAATTACCCCGCGATGCAAGCCGTTATTTCGGCGAGCAGCTCATCAAACATGTGCTGGGCGATATCCGCAACGGCGGAAGTCCGATGCTGCACCGCGCCACTTTACTGGAAAAGGGGAAACTCACCCCCCACTTCAGTTATATGAAGGAATATGTAGGCGAGATTTAAGTACCGGCATGGAGATAATATTCATGCAGCAATCCGCTGAATGCAACAGAGGGCTGGCCATCATCTTCATATATATTGAGTTGCTCAAAAGTTTCTGAGCAGTTCCGCTTCGACCATATCCAACAGTTTCTTGTGACCGGATGTGCAGGTGAATGACTGATGCTTATCTGTTTCCTCAGAGAAAGGCCCCTCTTTCCTGCTTCAAGCCGCACTTCGGCTTCCCGAGCAGCAGGCATCAACAGAAAAAGAAGACCATCCTCATCGAGATATCGGCCGGCGAAATCGAGCAAGGCGTCCAGGCCCAGCGTCGCATCGTGCCGGGCCATGTTTCTTCGGGCATCCGGGGCATTCAACTGACGGGAAAAGAAAGGAGGATTGCAGACCATGATCCGGAACGGATGGTCAGGTTGGAAAGAACGCAGATCCTGATGATGGCAACGGATTTTTTTTGCCCAGGGGCTGGCTTCCATATTGGCCTTGCCCTGCCGGAAAGCGGCGGGCTCAATTTCAATGGCTTCAAAATTGAAACCATGCTGCTGGGCGACCATCAGCGTCAGCAATCCCGTTCCGCTACCGATGTCCAATACACGAACATCATCCGCACCCTGAGGAAGAAGCATGTGAAGGTCACGTGCAACCAGAGCCCCGAACAAACAGGCATCGGTGCTCACTTTCATGGCAACATCCTGCTGGTAAATGGTGAAATGCCGGAAACGGAAATATGGGTTGGGCATAATTGAAAAAAACTTACCAGGATGAGCGGGCTTCCGGTACAAGATCCATTCCGGAAAAATCCTGAGCCAGAAACTTGTAATATCCTGTAATCGCTATCATGGCAGCATTGTCGGTGCAGTAAGCAAAATCGGGCACATATGTTTTCCAGCCGAACTTGTTTCCTTCCTCCAGAAACAAACGCCGCAATCCCTTGTTGGCGCTGACCCCACCCGCAATGCATACCGTTTTGACACCGGTTTGCTTTACCGCAGCGCGAAGCTTGTCCATCAGCATGTGGATGATGCGGTGTTGTATGGAAGCACAGATATCGTGGATGTTCGCGGAAACAAATGCCTGTTGTTCTTCTTGTGTGGCCGTGAACGTTTCCTTATACACCATGCTGCTGCCCGCATTTCTTACGAAATAAAGAATGGAGGTTTTAAGTCCGCTGAAACTGAAATCCAGGCCCGGAACATGGGCTCCCGGAAAGTTGTACCGCAACGGATCCCCTTCGGCGGCATAACGGTCGATCAAGGGGCCACCCGGGTAAGGCAATCCGAGGAGCTTGGCCGATTTGTCGAAGGCCTCGCCCGCGGCATCATCGAGGGTTTCACCCAGCACGGTCAGCAGGTAGGGCGATTCACACAAAACAATCTGCGTATGCCCGCCGCTTACAGTAAGACAAAGAAAAGGGAACGAGGGTTTTTCGTCGGACAAAAGATTGGCCAGCACATGCGCTTGCATATGATGCACCCCGATCAGGGGCTTTCCGGTAGCCAGGGACAGCGATTTGGCAAAGCCGCAGCCCACCAGCAGGGGGCCCATCAGCCCGGGTGAGCGCGTCACGGCAATTGCATCCATTTCGTGAAGTTCCATGCCGGCAGTGCGCAGGGCCTCATCCACCACGGTTACAATATTCTGCATATGGTTCCGCGAAGCCAGCTCGGGTACCACTCCGCCGTAACGGGCATGTATCTCCTGGGAGGCTATGATGTTGGAACGTATTTTTTGACCGGCATAAACTGCGGCGGCCGTCTCATCGCACGACGATTCGATGGCCAGGATTGAAGGTGCTGATCTGATATCTGAAGATGGCGTGCTCATTTTTTTATTCGGTTGCGATAACGCGTTCCCCAACATTAAGGGATAATACCAGGTCAATCATTTGCTGCGGATGGCCACCACCGGGTTCATTTTGGCCGCACGGGAAGCCGGAAAAATTCCTGCCAGCACACCCACGACCAGACAGATGGCCACAGTGCTCAACAAAAGCGGCATGGAGATATAGGTCGGGAAGTTCAGCGGACCCGATAAAACCAGGGTGAGTATATATACAAGGAGCAATCCGATGGCCCCTCCCAGCAAACAAAGCAGCGCTGCTTCAAGCAGAAACTCCATAAGGATGCTTCGGCTTTTGGCTCCGATGGCCTTTTTGAGTCCGATGATGGACGTCCGTTCTTTTACCGTGACAAACATGATGTTGGCGATTCCGAACATCCCCACAATCAGGCTGATGACGCCGATGATGCCGCCCACCACGTTCACCGTACTGAAGAGGCTCGTCACCGCCTTGCTGAATGCCTCCACACTGTTGAGCGAAAAATTATCTTCCTGAACCGGGCTCAGCCTTCGTATCTGCCGCATGATGCCCTCAAGCTCGTCGCTGAGGGCAGCGGTGGAAACTCCGTCTTTCCCCTTCACAATCAAAACCGGATTTCCGGCTTCCTCATCCACCAACTGCTTACAAAGCAGATAAGGCAGCATCACCGAATTATCATAATCCCAGCCTATGAAATTCTTGCCTTCTTTTTTGATGACACCCACAATGGTGATGCGCTTGCCCTTGATGTCAAAGGCCTTGCCGACAGCCCTTGCGGCCGTACCGAACAGTTTTTCGGCATTGTCGTAACCGATAAGCCCCACAGCAGAGCCGCTGTTGAATTCGGCGGAGGAGATATAGCGTCCCTCGGCGAAAGAAAGGGGCTGTATATCGGTTTGGGCCTCAACGATGCCATAAAGGGTGGAGTTCTCCATCACCTGGTCGCCGTGAGAAATATTTCCGCTTGAGCGCATCAGGTAACTGACTTTGTCGGTAAGCTCCGAGCGCTCGCGGATCAATGCCGCTTCTTCATACTTCATAAGGGGCCGGGAACGGTATTTCCACCAGGGCTTGTCGGGGCCGCCGCCGTATTCCCACTTGTCGATGTAGATGGTATTGCTGCCCAGGCTGCTCACTTCTTTCTGGATATTGCGCTCAAGGCTGTTTACGGTGGCCAGCACGCCAATGATGCAAAAAATGCCGAAAGCCACACCGGTAAGGCTGAGTGCGGTGCGCAACTTATTGACCTTGAGCTCCTGCAAGGTGAGCCGCAGCGAGTTCAGCAGAATATTGATGGTGGGTGAGGCCATGCATCAAAATTAGCGTATCCCGGTCTTTCCGGCAGGTAAATATGATGAGTGGCCTCTGAAAAGTATTTATGAGACAGGAGCAGGCGCTGTTTGCTCAGGCCCAGAGATTGGAAGGATATTCACCTTCCGCCACCAGTGCGTCAATGCTTGCTTTCACCCCCGGGGCGTCTTCCTGATAAGTGACGCCGAACCATTGTGCCGTTGTGGGAATCACCCTTATCTTACCGCCCTGCTGCACAAATTCGTCGCCCAGAAGGGGAATGAAGAATTCAGCCTTCAGTTGTCCGGCATTGGCGTGCAGAAACTGATGGAAAAGACGCTCACTCAATGCAAATGACGAAGGGTGGAAGCACCAGAAGTTCATCGAAACACTGGAATGAAAGGGCACTTCATGTTGTTGTTCGTTCTCTTCATATACAATCGAATCGCCTTTGCGATAAATATTGGTCCGCTCCTTGATACTTACGAGATTGCCTGCTTCATCTACCGAGCAAACCCCACGGCTGACGGTGCCGTGTTCGCTGAGTGTTTTGGCGAGTTCATACCCGATGATACAATAAGTATCGGTACTGCATCCGTTGCGCAGGAAGGCTACGGCTTTTTCAAAACCGTCGCGGCCATAGAAATCATCGGCATTGATGACAGCGAAAGGTTCACGAACGGCCTCCTGTGCACAGAGCAGTGCATGCGCCGTACCCCAGGGCTTGGTCCGTTCGGCCGGAACGGAGAAACCCGCGGGCAGGTAAGAATCTTTTTCCTGAAACACATAGGCGGTTTCTATCTTCCCCACCAGTTTGGGTTCGAGGGCCGCTTTGAAAGGTTCTGCAAAATCGCGTCGGATGATGAACACCACCTTACCGAAACCGGCCCGGATGGCATCATAAATCGAATACTCCATGATGGTTTCACCCGAGGGACCAAAACCCTGCGTTTGCTTCATACTGCCATAGCGGCTCGCCATGCCGGCGGCGAGAATGACCAGTGTAGGTTGCATAGAAAAAATTTTAAGTTTGCAAAAATACCCGAATAATCATTGTTCCCGAAAATTAATTCACCCATTTGAACCGACCTGAATTGTTGCCCGGAGCAGGCAATGTACGCATCGATATTGTCACGGATCCTGCATTCAGTGAGCAATTGGTATCGCTGGAAGTACTGCGGCTCGACAGGATCCATCCCGTAGTGTCGGGCAACAAGCTTTTCAAGCTGAATAAGTTCATGGAGGCTGCGGTTTCGGAAAACGAGGAGGGCCTGCTCACATTCGGCGGCGCATTTTCAAACCATCTGGTGGCTACCGCCTTCCTGTGCCGTTTGTATGGAAAAAAATCAATCGGCATTGTAAGGGGTGAAGCATTGGGAGAGCCTTCCCCTACCCTCAGACAATGCCGCAACTATGGCATGGAGCTGGAATTCGTCAGTAGAGACAGATACGCACACGTTGACGCAACGGTTTTTGAACAATACCGGAAAGCCCATCCGCACATGCGTATCGTTCCCGAAGGAGGCTATGAGGTAATGGGCATGGCCGGCGCGGCACAAATAGCAGCTTTTATTCCGGAATATGTCACCCATATTGCCTGCGCCACAGGAACCTGTACCATGATGGCAGGCCTCTATAAAGGACGGAAACCACATCAACATCTTGTTGCCCTACCGGCCATTAAGGGGGCAACAGATATCCTCTCTCGACTCGAATACCTGCTGGGACATGCCCCGGATTCCCGTTATGTGCATGTGGAAAACAGCTTTCATTTTGGCGGCTATGCGAAACATGACGATACGCTGATACGTTTCATGAATGAATTTCATTTCAGGCACGGCATCCCTACCGACAAGGTGTATACCGCCAAACTGCTTTTCGGAGTCAGGGATATGATTGCCCGGAATTGTTTCCCGCAGGGAAGCCGCATCCTGGCCATACACAGCGGCGGACTGCAGGGGAATGCATCGCTCAGGCCAGGAACTTTATCATTTTAATTTGCGTGACACAGCCACTATCTTTGCAATGTTCCAGACCAAATTCTGCCGGGTGATGCATCTAAATTCTGGCTTTAAGCTTCTTCTTTTCCTATCCTTGCTGTCCGTTACCGCATCCGCGCAGGATACCCTCCCCTACTTTTCGGCCCGCAGCATGAAAAACAAAGTGATTGTCAGCTGGAAAAATACCTACGGGGCCCGAATCACCAACATCAATATCCAGCGGT
>JBIIDU010000302.1:0-2950 GCA_044238165.1 Ferruginibacter sp.
AATACTTAGAAACTGATGCATCCCAATACAAATGGGAGTCAGGGAGGCGAAGCCCTGTCTGCACCTCACATGAACCAGCACTTCCAGATGACCGTTTTTGAATTTCCCCGATTTTGCAGAGCCCTAAAAGGCATGTCAAACATGAATCGCTCATGATAGCCGAACTGTTCAATAAACTAAAAGCCGGAAATTCAAGGACCGCGAAAGCAGGAAAGCAGGTATTGCTTTCATTTATCTTTCAGGCAATCAGCATACTTGTCAGCTTGTTGTATGTACCTCTATTGCTTAATTATCTTTCACAGGAAAAGTATGGCATCTGGCTCACCCTGAGCTCCATCATCGGCTGGGTCAGCTTTTTTGACATAGGTCTTGGGAACGGAATGCGCAATAAAGTCGCAGAATGTATTACGCTTGGACAGACAGAAAGAGCCAATAAATATGTGAGCACAACCTACGCCTTATTGGCCATAATTTTTATCGGATTCTTAGCCTTGTTCTGGTTGGCCAATCCCTTTATCAACTGGAACCAGATTTTGAACAGCCTTACTATTCCAGCAGACGAATTGACACTTCTGGCAGCAATCGTTTATACATTTTTCATTATCCGATTCATCGTGCAGCTTGTCGGGGTCATCTATATCGCCGATCAGAAACCTGCCGTCAATAATGCGGTAAACGCTTTCGCCGGAATTTTTTCGCTGGGTGGCGTTTATTGGCTCATAAAAAATTCTGCCAGCGGCAACATCGTATTGCTCGGCACAATCGTATCGGCCATGCCGGTCATTTTATTTATTTTGCTTTCCTTGTATGCGTTTTCAAATAGGTACAAGCACTTGAAACCTACATTGAAAAATGTTGACTTTTCCCTGAGCAGGGACCTTCTTTCACTCGGTGGGAAATTTTTCTTTCTGCAACTTTCAGCGGTAATCCTCTATTCAACAACCAGTTTCTTCATTACCCAGTTTTACGGACCGGAGGAGGTAGTAGTTTACAACCTGTCGTTCAAATATTTCCAAATGCCCATCATGGTATATACCATCGTTCTTTCTCCCCTATGGTCGTCGGTGACCAACGCCTGGGTATCCAATGATTTCGACTGGTTGCGCGCTACCATGCGAAGGCTGAATTATGTTTCAGCAGCGTTCATCGCCATTATTATCATCATGATCTTCTGCGCCGATTTTGTTTTCGAAGCGTGGGTGGGCAAAAAGGTAAGAGTACCGCTTCAACTGAACATTTTAATGGCGTTGTACGCTGCCATGAATATTTTCGTTGCGCCCTATTCTTATTTCATCAACGGCACAGGAAAGCTTGCCCTCACGATGCTTTTCGCTTCAGCAGGCGTTTTATTATATTTTATTTTTGTATACATATTTGGACACACTTTCTCCAACAGTACGGGCATTCTGCTCGCCATCATTGTGCCTTATGTTCTTTCTGCCACTTTTCAGCCAATTCAAACCTACAGGCTGCTACAAAAAAACGCGAAGGGAATTTTCTTAAGATGAATGTAGTCGATCACTCCAAGCTGAATATCCCGGAATGAAATGGATCTCATTTTTCTCGAAAACATCATCCATCGGATATACCTATCTGATTTTTGGACTGTTGATTATAAATCCGCTGATTGAGGTTTTCAACCTCCAGCTGGGAGTCCCCATCTCCTATTCAATACTGGATGCGAGTATTTTCATAACGCTTTTGAGTGTTGTCTTGCTGTTCTCCCGAAAATTGAAAGCCACGGGGTTTGAAAGCAGTTATGCCAAAATCATAGTACCCTTGTATCTTGCCTATCAGTTAAGCATCATCCTCCGAGTGTTCTTAAACGGAGAAGGGATGTCGATAAAATATTTTGTCACCAACCAATATATACTATGGCCGATGGTGATTCCTTTCCTCTATTTCTTTGATAAAACCCCCGACGCCCTGGTCTACCTGACAAAAACTCTTTTTTTGATGGGCATGCTTTTTCTGGTGATAGCCGCACTGGATTTCCCACTCTTGACCAGCCGATTAACAGGTGAGCCGCTGATGGGTTGCCTTGCACTACCCATCGGTTTTATACTTTTCAACATGAAGTATTTTTCCAGGAGAAACCAATGGCTGGCCCTGCTTGTTTTGCTGGTAGCACTGAGCAACAGCATCTTTCTCGCCCGAAGAAGCCTAATCCTGACCTTCGGCCTGCTTCTTTTGATAGCCATCATCCTTATTTTAAGAAACACCAAAATTTCCGCATGGATAAAAGCGCTTCCCGCCGGAGCACTTGCCATCTGCCTGCTCATCATCTTCTCGGATTCGTTTATCCCCAAAATGACTGAGCGAATCAACGAAAGGCTTACCGAAGATTCAAGAAGCTATGTGGTGGACAACTTCTTCAAGGATATGGAAAAAGACATGCTTTTCGGAAAAGGGATGAACGGAAAGTACTACTCACCCATCGAAGAAACTGCCTATGTGGAAGACGGGGTAAAGTTTGACGAGATTGAATTCCGAGATATGATCGAGAACGGTTATTTGCAGTCCGTACTCTCAGGAGGAATCGTCAATGTCGTTCTTTTCCTGCTAACCATACTGCCGGCCGCTTTTCTCGGTATCGTCAAATCCAACAACAGCTTCACCCGGGCCTGCGGACTGACGATCCTTTTATTTGCCGTGGATATGGTTGCCTACGGGTTACCCAGGCTGACCACCCAGTATCTGGTAGTATGGATTTCCGTGGGAGTCTGCTATACCCACAGCCTGAGAAATCTGGATGAGGAGTATTGGCATATCAAATTCAACCCAACAAGCTGATATGAGATTTCTTTGGTTTACACATACCCCCGCAGCAGCCTCAGCCGAATTCGGCTATACGCATGCAGGGGCCGGCTGGATCACCTCCCTGCAACAACTGGTAACCGGTAAAACAGACCACACACTGGGGATTTGTTTCTTCTATGACGGATTTGAG
>JBIIDU010000066.1:0-10537 GCA_044238165.1 Ferruginibacter sp.
AAAGATAAGGATGATCCAGCGGTCGGCCCCGGTGAAATGGCCGGTAATGCCTTTGGCCTGTTCGGCGGTAACGGCGTTTTCCCATTTGAGCATGCACCAGAACACCACGGCGGTGAAAAAGGAAGACAGCGCGTACACTTCACCTTCAACGGCACTGTACCAGAAGGAATCGGAAAACGTGTATGCGAGTGCGCCAATAGCACCTGCGGCCATGATGCCGAAGGTCTCCTCACCGGTCATCGTTTCATCGCCGGACTTACGGTTGCGAAGTGTGATTTTTTTTGCGAAGTGCGTGATGCTCCAGAACAGGAAAAGAATGGTGAACCCGCTCGAAAGCGCGCTCATCAGGTTGATGCCGGTGGCAGCGTTAGCGGGACTGAAAGGAACCATGAACAGGCGACCGATCAATACGAACAGAGGCGCACCGGGCGGGTGTGGAATCTGCAACTTGTAGGCACTGGAAGCGAATTCGCCGCAATCCCAGAGGCTGCCGGTAGCTTCCATGGTCATCACATACACGGCACAGGCAATCAAACATACTGCCCAGCCGGTGATATTGTTGATTTGTTTATAACGCATAAAGGGAAAAATTAACTCCGGCAAATATAAACAGATTGTGACTTGCATTGGCCACAATCCGTTAATATTGACATGCCCTGACAGATGAACAGGACGTCGGAACCGAATACCGGGAAATCATGATCAGAAAAGCTTTTTTGCAGTTGCATATCGCCGTTTTCCTTGCGGGGTTCACGGCCATTTTCGGCAAACTGATCGGGCTGAATGAGGGATTGCTGGTTTGGTACCGCATGCTGCTGACCGCGCTGGTGCTGGCCTGGCTGATCGGCCGCAGAGGAAGATTACCGAAGCTCACCCTTAAAGAAACCCTGCGTTTGTTTGGCGTAGGGGGTATCATCGCCTTCCACTGGATCGCCTTTTACGGCAGCGTCAAGTATGGCAATGTGTCGATTGCCGTGGTATGCCTTTCCGCATCCGGTTTTTTTTCAGCCCTGCTGGAACCCTTCATCAGCAAAAGAAAGTTTTCGCCGGCCGAGCTGTTACTGGGAATACTTTCCATTGCGGGTGTAGTAATCATCTTCGACTTTCATCCGCATCTGCAAACCGGTGTGGTGCTGGGCATCCTCTCCGCGCTGGGCAGCGCACTTTTTCCGATTTACAACAAGCAACTCGTTGAGCGGTACGACCCCGAAACGCTGACCTTCTATGAAATGACGGGTGGATTTCTGTTTCTGTCTGCGTTCATGCCCGTCTATCTCTGGTTCAACGGGAGCTATTATTTCTGGCCTACTCCATCAGACTGGGTTTATATGCTGATTCTTGTTCTGGCCTGCACGGTACTATGTTTCCACCTGCAACTCCGGGCTTTGCGCCATATCTCCGCTTTCACGGTCAACCTCTCCTACAACCTGGAGCCGGTGTATGGCATCGTGCTGGCCTTTATCTTTTTCAAGGAAAATGAAAGCCTGCATCCTTTTTTTTACCTGGGCGTATTGCTCATCCTATTGTCGGTGGTATTGCAAATGCAAAGGGTTTGGAGCGAAAAGAAGAACGCAAGCAATTGATTTACAATATATAATGTATTTTAATAAATATATACTTGTATTCCAGGTCGAAAACGGGGGTATCTTCGGTCATCACAGAAACCCTCTTTAAGTGATGAAGACGGTCAATAAATCAATAATCCTGCTCCGAATAGGAAATTATTACTTACCTTCGCCGTCCAAAAAAACATCAAGATGGCCAGAGTATGTCAGGTTACCGGCAAAAAGCCCATGACGGGAAACAAGGTATCACATTCCAATATCAAGACCAAACGCAGGTTCCTGCCCAATCTGCAAACCAAGCGCTATTTCCTGGCTGAGGAAAACCGCTGGGTCACGTTGAAAGTTTCTTCCGAAGCCATCCGCACCATCAACAAGAACGGATTGCTTACCGTTGTTAAGAAAATGCGGGAGGCGGGTGCCAAGGTCTGATTCATTCCCTCAGCCGGACGAACGAAAGAAAGTCTGCATCAACAATAACCATTTTTTAATACAAGCAATATGGCAAAGAAAGGCAACAGGGTTCAGGTGATTCTGGAATGTACCGAACACAAGAACAGCGGCAAGGCGGGAACCAGCCGGTATATCACGAAGAAGAACAAGAAGAACACTCCCGAGCGGCTCGAGTTGAAAAAATTCAATCCGATCCTAAAAAAAGTAACCCTGCACAAAGAAATCAAGTAAACCGGGAAGCGGCTGAAACGAAAGCCCGTCCATTCAGTAAACATCTTTCAACCACACAATCATGGCAAAAGCAGCAAAAACGGCGATCAAGACCAAGGACCAGAAGGCCGCAGCCGAAGCGAAAAACTGGAGCAAAGTGATTCGCGCCATCCGCAGCCCCAAAACCGGTGCCTATACCTTCAAGGAGTCCATCGTACATAAAGACAAGATCAAGGATCATCTGGCGCAATAATCGCCCAGACTTAAAAAAATATATCCGCTGTCCCGCCAACTACCGGGGCAGCTTTTTTTATACGGCAATACAGTAAAGCGCCCGAACACAGAAAGATTCGAAACGAACAACCCCGCCATCATGGGATTATTTGAAAAGTTTTTCGGAAAGAAACAGCAGCAGGAATCGCTCGAACAGGGTTTACAGAAAACCCGGCAGGGCTTTTTTGAAAAAATATCCCGGGCCGTAGCCGGCAAAAGCACGGTGGACGCCGAAGTGCTCGACAATCTCGAGGAGGCGCTGGTAAGTGCCGACGTGGGAATTGAAACCACCGTAGAAATCATCGGCCGCATTGAAAAAAGGGTGGCACGCGACAAGTATCTGAATACCGAAGAGCTCAACGGCATTTTACGGAGCGAAGTGGAAGAGATGCTCACCGATGCCGGAGAGGGAAACGCCTACCTGAACTTCGAACTGCCCGAAGGCCACCACCCCCACGTAATCCTGGTGGTGGGTGTGAATGGTGCGGGAAAAACCACAACCATCGGTAAACTGGCCCATAACTTCTCGCTGGCGGGCAAATCGGTTTTGCTGGGCGCTGCCGACACATTCCGGGCTGCCGCCATCGACCAGCTCAGTATCTGGAGCGAACGTACCGGTGTGCCCATTGTGAAAAAGGAAATGGGCAGCGATCCGGCATCCGTGGCTTACGATACGGTCATCAGCGGCGTGGCGCGGAAAGCGGACGTCATCATCATCGACACGGCCGGACGCCTGCACAACAAAGTGCACCTGATGGACGAACTGAGCAAGATCAAACGGGTAATCCAGAAAGTGATTCCCGAGGCCCCGCATGAAGTGCTGCTGGTGCTCGATGGCAGTACGGGGCAAAACGCGATTGAACAAGCCCGTCACTTCACGGCGGCCACCGACGTGTCGGCGCTCACCATCACCAAACTCGATGGTACGGCCAAGGGAGGGGTGGTGCTGGCCATTGCACACTTGTTCAAAATTCCCGTAAAATTTATCGGTGTAGGTGAAAAAGCCACCGACCTGCTGGTTTTCAACAAAAAAGATTTTGTCAAAAGTCTCTTTGAACAAGCTACCGGATGAATGCCGGAGTCATTGGCATACCCGTACTTGACCGCTTCTTCCGTTTTCCAAATCAACAACCGATTCCGGTATACCCTTCCTAGACTACGTCCTTGGTTGGTGTCTCCACCAACCAATACCCCAGTAATTTTTCATGAAGTGGTCGGTGAGGACACCGACCACGGGAAAAGAAATCTTCATCACACAATCAGCATCGCATCGCCGTAACTGAAGAAACGGTATTTGTCCTAACCTCCTTGGTTGGTGTCTCCACCAACCAATACCCCATTTGTCCTTGATGGCTTTACGTCCTTGGTTGGGGTCTCCACCAACCAATACCTCAGCATTTTTCAATGAAGTGGTCGGTGAGGACACCGACCACGGGAAAAGTCTATCCTTTAATCCTGTAAATCCTGTTTCAGACAAAAAGTTTCAAAAGTTCAAGAGGTTTGAAAGGTTTAAGAAGTTGGCTTCGAAAGCGAACATCTGCTCCGTATAGAGAAATCATGCCCATCATCCAATCATATCCATCATAGTTCAGACAAGGAAAAAATGCAGTAACGTACCGGCACAGGTCGGGAGACCTGCGCCTGAAAGAGTAACCCTCCTTATACAATCAGCATCGCATCGCCGTAACTGAAGAAACGGTATTTGTCCTTGATGGCTTTTTGGTAGGCCGACATGATGAGGTCGTAGCCCCCGAAGGCGCAGGCCATGATCAACAAACTTGTTTTGGGCAGGTGGAAATTGGTGACAAGCGCATCGGCAATCGAAAAATTATAGGGCGGGTGAATGAACATATTCGTCCAGCCCTCGGCAGGTTTCAGCAGTTTTTGCGCAGTGAAGGAAGATTCGAGCGAGCGCATGGTAGTGGTTCCGATGCTGCAAACGCGGCGGCCATCGGTTTTGGCCTTGTTGACAATACTGCAGGCAGTTTCATCGATGGCGAAATATTCGGCGTCCATCTTGTGCTTGCTGAGGTCTTCCACCTCGATGGGCCGAAATGTGCCGAGCCCGGTATGCAGGGTGGTTTCGGCAAAGCGGATTCCCTTTATTTCCAGACGCTTGATGAGCTCCTTGCTGAAATGCAGTCCGGCAGTTGGAGCCGCCACAGCCCCCTCATTCTTCGCGTATACCGTCTGATAACGCTCCTTATCCTCCTCATCGGGCTTGCGCTTGATATACTTCGGCAGGGGTGTCTCGCCCATGAAGTCAAGCATCTTGCGGAATTCGGCTTCCGTATCATCCCACAGGAAGCGGATGGTGCGCCCGCGGCTGGTGGTGTTGTCGATGACTTCTGCCACCAGCTCGTCGTTGTCACCGAAATAGAGCTTGTTGCCCACACGGATCTTGCGCGCGGGATCCACAATCACATCCCAAAGTCGGTTGGGCCGGTTCAGCTCGCGCAGCAGAAACACCTCGATCTTGGCGCCGGTTTTTTCCTTGCGGCCGTACATACGGGCGGGAAATACTTTGGTATTGTTCACCACCATCACATCCTTGTCGTCGAAATAGTTGATGATGTCGCGGAAAAACCGGTCTTCTATTTTTCCGGTGGCGCGGTGCACCACCATCATGCGGCTGTCTTCTCTCTTTTTGGCCGGATTCTGGGCAATCAGATTCAAGGGCAGGTCGAAGCGGAACTGGCTTAATTTCATGTGTTGTCTTTTGTTGTTTTGACGTTCATCTGTGAAAAAATACGGATGCCGAAAATCTGAAACGTCAAGTTGTGGGAAGGAAAAACTGTGGAGTCCGGCAACATGGCTGATGTTTCAGATGTCAGAAAATCAAACCATACATTGCCACCGTGGGGGCAGGATAGGAAGCCGGTGAAGGCGCATATCATGTTACGGCATGATTTTCAAAGTGTGCGAAGTTAAGGCTTTGCCTGCAAAAAAAGCCTGTTCCTGAAAATAAAAAATGGAATTCAGCCCCGGAGACGGTTGCCTGATTTGTAATACCGATTGGATATCTGTAATGGACCAATGTCATTGGCCCAAACAGCTATCACATCGGCATTATACGGGGAAAATTTCGGGCTGATTTATATATCATTTTCGTATAAGAACACAGCGGTCTGGCGGGCGACAGGAAAAAGTCAAACCAGCCCCCTGCCCGGCATTGCGGAAAGCAATTCCCGTGTATAGGGATGGGCCGGGGCTCGGAATAGGGCCTCTGCGTCGCCCGACTCCACAATCTTACCCGCGCGCATGACCAGGATTTCGTCGCTGATATAGCGCACTACCGACAGGTCGTGGGTGATGAACAGGGCCGTGAAGCCCATCTCCCGGCGTAATTCATTGATCAGGTTCAGCACCTGCGCCTGCACACTCACATCGAGGGCGCTCACGCTCTCATCAAAAACAATGAACGACGGTTCGAGGGCAAGCGCCCGGGCTATGCAGATGCGCTGACGCTGACCACCGCTGAACTGGTGGGGGTAGCGGAGAAAGTCATCGGACCGCAGATTCACTTTTTCTAGCAACCAGGCGGCTTTTTCCTTCCGTGCCCGAGGGCCGGATTGTAGCCCGTGAACCGACATCGGCTCCACGATGGCATCACCGATGGTGATGCGGGGATTGAGCGAACTATAAGGATCCTGAAAAACCACTTGCAGGTCCTTCCGTACTTTTCGCAGGGCGCGTTCATCGAGCAACGAGAGGTCGGTACCGTTGAGGAAAATCCGGCCCGACGCCGGACGGACCAGCCGCAGGATCGCCTTGCCCAGAGTAGTCTTGCCGCAACCGCTTTCGCCAACAAGTCCCACTGTTTGTCCCTTACGTACCGTAAAACTCACCCGGTCAACCGCCGGCCGGATTTCAGGCAGACGTGGAGACAGGAATCCGCTGGATTTTCGTTTGTACGACACCGTTAATTCTTCAACCGACAACAATACAGGAGCATCGGCAACTTCTTGCGGCATGGCAACATCAACCCTGTTCCCTGCAGCTTCCATTGCCGGCGTTCCGTCGGCCCTCATGAAATCGGACACTACCGGCAGCCGAACCCCCTTGGGTTTTCCTGCAGGACGACAGGCCAGCAAAGCCCTTGTGTAGGGATGGGCCGGCCGGGTAAGGGTTGCTTTCGTTTCCCCTTCCTCCACTAGTTTGCCCCGGTACATGACCAGCATACGGTCGGCGTAATCGGCCACCAGTGCCAGATCGTGGGTGATCAGCAAGAGACTGAGGTTTTCCTCCCGCTGCAGCGTACGCAACAGTTCCAGAATGGTCTTCTGCACGGTGACATCGAGCGCGGTGGTGGGTTCGTCGGCTATGAGGAGCGCCGGGCCGCAACTGATGGCCATAGCAATCATGACCCGCTGTTTCTGTCCGCCGCTGAGTTGATGCGGATAACGATCGTAAAGGGCTCCGGGATCAGGCAACCGAACTTTTTCAAAAAGTTCCACACAACGCCTACGGGCGGCTTGCGCGTCAAGGCCGAGATGCAGCCGCAACGCCTCAGCAACCTGACGTCCGCAGGTGAGCAGGGGATTCAGGGCTGTCATTGGCTCCTGGAAAATCATAGAGATCTTTCTTCCACGTATCTGCCGCATTGATTTTTCCGTCTGTCCCATCAGGTCAACCGGCTCCTCCCCGGCACCGGCAAACAGGATCTTACCGGAGGCCCTTGCTCCGGGCGGCAAGAGCCGCATCACCGAAAACGCAGTGAGCGATTTTCCGCTGCCCGATTCTCCTACAATGGCCACCGTTTCACCGCGACCGACAGAGAATGAAATACCGTCCACGGCAGTTTTCAGGGAATTGCCCTCGCCGAAAGCGACCGAAAGATGATGGATGTGCAACAGGGGACTGATCATATACCGGCTCTGTTGATGAGATGAATGACCGGATTCGCTACAGGTCCGTTTTGAGTATCCGGCTGCGTGTCCACAGCACAAACACGATCAGGTAAATGATGGCCAGTGCGAGCCCGAGCTGCCAGTAATCGGTTGGAAGCAACTTGCTGTTCTGGGCGATCCGCGACAGCGTTGTAGATGGCATATGCAGCAGGCCGTCGGAAGCGTTCATCGGAAGATAATCACCCAGGTTGCCCAGGTCCTGCCTGTATTCCGTTTTGAGCTTCATGGAAAATATTTCCAGGAGGGCCGCTATGAAATTCTCGAACCAGAGGTAGATGAAAAATACCCCGATGGCAAAACCGGTTTTGCGCACCAGCACGGCAATCAGCAGGGCAATCATGTTGTACGACAGGGCTTTCAGAAAGAAAAAACCGATCGGAGCCATCCGTGTAAACGAGACTGAAGTGCCCGATGCCAGTCCAAAACAGAAGGCTGTGAGAAAGACTACAACCGTTGAAATTACCGCGGCGATCAGGGCCATGCAGATTTTCACATCAATGAACTGTTGCCTGCTCCAGCCATCGATGATGTTCTGCCGGTGCGTACGGAAGCTGAATTCATTGGTCATGAGCATGATGAGCAAGAGGCCGGGCAGCAACAAGAGGTAACCGGCCACATAACTGGTGGTTTGCCATACCATGTCGAAATCATAAGGGGATGTTCCGGAAATGATGCCGGTGGGGTCGGCAGGATCCACCACACTCTTTTTGAAGGAATACACGACGTAGTTGGCCGCGACAATTCCAATCAGGAAAAACAGGCTGAGTGCGGCAAAGGGAGTATAATTCCTCACCTTCATCCATTCTACCCGCAACAATTGCAATAGGTGCTTATTCATGGGTGAGTTCAAAAAATTTGGATTCAAGACTTTTTTTCTTCATCTGCAAATGCGTCAGTACCACCTGATGCGAGAAGAAATGACGGTTGATGGCAGCCGCATCGGCTTTCCCTGCGGGAAAAGATATTTCAAGATAGTTTCCGCTTTGCTTCACCTGCAGGGTTCCCTCAATTGATTGTGCTGCTGAAAACAATTCCTGTGCGTTGTCGGCGCCCAGCTCCACCAAATCCTCATTCGAAAGTATTTCACCCACTTCACCTGCGGCAAGCAGCTCCCCTTTCTTCAGGATGGCCACGTGGGTACATACCTTCTCCACTTCGTCGAGCAGGTGGCTGGCCATGATGATGGTTTTTCCCTGGGCGTGCATTTTCCGTATCAGCTCGCGGGTATCGGCAATACCCTCGGGATCGAGACCGTTGGTAGGCTCGTCGAGAATCAGCACCTGCGGATCGCCCAGCAGGCAGGAGCCAATTGCCAGCCGCTGCTTCATTCCGAGCGAATAGGTGCTGAAGCGATGATTTTTTCTTGCTTCAAGATCCACCAATTGAAGTACCCGTCCGAAGTCATTTTCGCCCCGCTGTTTGATGGCTGCGGCAATACGCAGGTTTTGTTCGGCGGAAAGATAATGGTAGAAATTGGGCGTTTCCAGAAAGGTGCCGATGTTCCGGCGTTGTTCGGCTCCGGGAGGCTGGCCAAAGAGTGTGTAGCTTCCGCCATCAGCCCGAAGGATGTCGCAGAGAATACCCAGCAGGGTGGTTTTGCCGCTTCCATTCGGGCCCAGAATTCCGAAAACCGAACCCGGAGGCACCCGGAAACTCACTCCCTTCAGGGCGTGGATGCGTCCGTAACGCTTTTGGATCTGATTGACTTCCAGTATGAACATACCTGCTTTTTGGGGTAAGTTAGGATTTTTATGCGGGATGCGCATCGTGCCACACCGAACTGAATGCACCGATGACGGCCCTTCCTGCAGGATTGAAATGCAGCCGGTGGATACCCAGATTGTGAATATCGACAGGCAATACCCGCCGATGATGTGGATTGAGCGTGCCTCCGGGAGCGCCGGGCAAGGCGGACGGACTGTACTGGTATCGTGCATCCACCAGCGTACCCCTCGGATACATGATGCCCGGCAGGCCTCCACCCCGGATGTCGAGAACGTCGGGATGGGCCAGCCCGATGGTATGGCCGAATTCATGAGCGGCGGTACTGGAGCTCTGCAGCAGGTTGTCGCGTTTGAAATAGCCGGTATTCGACCCGATGGCATCCACAAAAGAGATATTGCCTATAACATGATCCTCTACCCGAAAATAATTATTCCGGGGGTTGTCATTCTCCAAAACATCAAGCGGCCTGAGCCCCGGGGCACATGTTCCGCTGATCCGGAACTCAAGCCGGTATTTTCGGCTGCCGATGATAACGGGCGTATCGGCCTCGTTCCAATGCAGGGAGACGTCGGCCGCGATGCGGCGGCTGATGCTTTCGTCGGCGGCATCGCCGTAAAAAAACAGGTCGGCATGCAGGAATACGATTCCATCTGCCTCAACCAGTTCCAGCTCTCCCATGCGAAAGAAATTTTCTGCAAAATACCCTTTTATCAGGTTCCCGGGAGCGCCGGCCGGATAGAGAAATGCCTTGTAGTGAAACGAACCATGATAGCGGTTCATACGCAAATATGTACCTTTGAAAAAAACAGATTTTAATGAGAAAGCTCTTATTTG
This sequence comes from Ferruginibacter sp., assembly GCA_044238165.1. Classification (GTDB taxonomy): domain Bacteria; phylum Bacteroidota; class Bacteroidia; order Chitinophagales; family Chitinophagaceae; genus Ferruginibacter. The sequence continues at coordinate 9,968 of JBIIDU010000066.1, forward strand.
TGCTTTTATTGTTCCCGGGCTTATTCTGCAAATCCCAACACATTGGAGTTGGAACCAATGTACCCAATTCATCAGCAATATTGGATGTCACATCAACGAATTCCGGTTTGTTACCGCCGCGTATGACTTTTGAACAACGAAATCTGATTGTGAACCCGGCTGTTGGCCTTATGGTCTTTTGCACTGATTGTGACTCCAGCGGTCAGCCTCAATTTTTTAACGGTACCAGATGGTGCAATATGCTTGGAGGAAGCGCATCGGGATTGCTTGCAGCCAATTTGCCGGGTGTGATGATTTGCAACCAAATATTCACCTCAGAAAATCTAAGTGTGACCCGATACAGAAATGGTGATACCATTCCAAAAATAACAGGTGGATTGGATTGGCAAAATGCAGGCTATGGAGCATGGTGCTGGTACAATAATGACAGCGCAAATTACTGGCAATATGGAAGGCTATACAACTGGTATGCAGTTAACGACCCAAGAGGATTGGCACCTCAGGGATGGCATGTGCCGACTGATGATGAGTGGACTACCTTGGGAACTTGTTTGGGTGGTGCCTCCCTGG
>JBIIDU010000067.1:0-10527 GCA_044238165.1 Ferruginibacter sp.
CAGATGAATATTATCAAAATTATATACCTCATTGATCGTCGCATCGGGATTAGCAATGCCGGTCCAGAAATCAACAGACATGTTGCCAAAACGATTATTGATCCAGTCACGTAGTAATTTGAGTTGCTCACTTTGTGCATTGGATATATCATTCCGGGGTTGTGAAGTACTCACCCATAATGCGATATTGTTTTGGCGTGCAATAGCCGCCACACGCTCAAAATTAGCCTGCTGTTCTTGCAGGGTATAATTCGCTGCAATATCATTACTGGGCAGATTTACAATAACCGCATGCGCCCCAAGTCGAATAGCTTCAGAAATATTGTAGCCAGCTGAAGGATTGGGACGGCCGGAAGGTGGCACAAAACCATCTGGACATAATGAATGATAGGTAGTATAACCCGGCAAGGCAAGATTATAAACTACATTGGCAGGATTTTTACGCTTTACATAATCAGTAAATTTATTAACCCAGGAATTTTCACCGGGTATGGCACCAGTGCCATAGGCAGTTGAGGATCCTAATACAACTATCTTGTAAGGTAATCCGCAATAAACCCGATCAGAATCATTGGAGGGGGGAGTTATATTGTTTTGTAACGTGGTTGCCTTTATGATATCCATGACACTAATGATACCGAAAAGACTGCCCTGTTTTACACGAATATCAAATGAGATTTCTTTCTTTCCCGAAAAACTGAAGTACGCAGCTCTGTTATAGTCCCGGTTGTTTCCCGCATCATAAGTCTGCCAGTTAGTTTCATCTGATCGTTTGATTTCAATAGACCTGTTTGTTAATAACCGAGCACCCCAGAATTTAATCCGGTACTCGGTTGCACTATCCAGACCGGTGAATTTCCAGCTGCCAACTTCAGTACTTGTATGGGCGTAGGCATAATCATCCGTGGCGGTTGCAGGATAGTCACCCACTGCACCCACCGTTCCGGTTCCGGTGCTGGTATTGCTGCCGAGTCCATTGGACCCTGCTTCATAAGTACCATCAATCCGGTTGATAACCTCAATTTTAAGCGTGGTAGGAACATTTGCTGAGGTTACCGCATTTTGCACCCTTACTCCGGGAATGCCGCTAACCATGTTATTCCAGTAATTTCCATTGGCATCGGGTGAACCTGTGGACGAATAACTTCCAATATCGATAAGAATCCTTGAAGCCACTTTTACCACTACGGTATCATAACCGGTAAACCCGAAATTATCCGTCACTTTAAGCTGGAAGCTGTACAGCCCCTCAACAAGATTCTGAACAGAAGTGCTGACCGCTAAAGGGCTTGCAATCTGATAAGCTCCGGGACCTGATATTAAAGACCATTGATAGGAACTGATAGTTCCGTCGGCATCAGAAGACGCGCTTGCATTTAACAGCAGAGAATTGGAAGGCAGAATAATAGAAGTGTCATTACCCGCTCTTGCTACAGGGGAGATATTGGTGAACTGAATAGCCACATTTGAGGTTGAAAGAACACAGGGCGAATTTGAAACAGACCACGTAAGAATATAGGTGCCTGCAATCGCAACAGGCGTAAATGTTGCCGCAGGATCATTAACATCACTAAACTGATTCAGACTTAAAGACGGGCCATTCAACACATACCATACCCCTACCCCTTGCTGGGGAAGATTTGCATTAAGAATGGCACTCCGGTTGGTTGCCATTTCAAGCGTTTGATTGGTTCCGGCATTGGCAGTTTGCGGAATTTTGTTTTCAAGCAATACAGTCGATTGTGTACTTGTTGAACAGCTATTATTCGTAATCGTCCAGCGCAAAGTCGCCGAGCCGCCACTGATCGTTACACTGGATGCAGCACTTTCAGGATTCGCAATCGTGGCAGAACCCGCAATGACCAACCAGCTTCCTGTTTCATTCGAAGCAGCAGCATTCGCAGCAAGCGTGAACGAGGCATTGTCGCAATTCGATTGCGCAACGCCCGCATCAGCTACCGTGGGAACCACATTCGTGAGCGTAAGGTCTGACGATGAAGTACAAACGCCATTAGCAATCGTCCAGCGCAATGTCGCCGAACCGCCACTGATCGTTACACCGGATGCAGCACTTTCAGGATTCGCTATGGTCGCAGAACCCGCAATGACCAACCAGCTTCCTGTTTCATTCGAAGCAGCAGCATTCGCAGCCAGCGTGAACGAGGCATTGTCGCAATTCGATTGCGCAGCACCCGCATCAGCTACCGTGAGAACCACATTCGTGAGCGTAATGTCTGACGATGAGATACAAACTCCGTTCGTAATCGTCCACCGCAATATCGCCGAGCCGCCCGTGATTGTTACACCGGATGTAGCAATTTCAGGATTCGCTATTGTGGCAGAACCCGCAATGACCGACCAGCCGCCTGTTTCTCCTGTGGCAGGTGAATTGGCAGCCATGGTGAACACATTATCATTACACTTGGATTGCGCTGTACCGGCAACTGACACCGTTGGAACAACATTCGTTAGCGTTACTGTTGAAGTGGAAGTACAACTGCCTTTGGTGATGGTCCACCTCAAAACAGCAGGACTTGTTATGACCGTTACCGCACTGGTATTGGAAGTGGCTGTAGTAATGTTTGCAGCTCCGCTGACCACGCTCCATGCACCCGTTTCGCCCGTAGCAGGTGCATTCGCAGCCATGGTGAAGGCATTGCTGTTGCATTTCGTCTGAGCAGGACCAGCGTTGCTGATTGTTGAAACATTGTTCGTGAGCACTACCGTTGAAGCGCTGGTGCAGGTTCCGTTCGCAATCGTCCAGGTCAAAGTAGCAGGGCTGGTGGTCACCGTCACAGAAGATGTGCGGCTGGCGGGAGTGGCAATCGTAGCCGCTCCTGTGGTGACTGTCCAGGTACCCGTTTCTCCGGTGGCAGGAGCATTGGCCGCCATAGTGAACACATTGTTGTTACAATTGGTTTGAGCAGGACCCGCTACCGAAACCGTGGGAATGATATTGGTGACCGTAACCGTAGACGAGCTCGTGCAGGTTCCGCGTGTAATCGTCCACCGCAATGTCGCCGGGCTTGTCGTTACCGTAACTGTCGTATTTCTTGTCGTGAGCGAAGCAATCGTGGCAGCGCCGCTGACAACCGACCAGGTCGCTGTTTCGCCCGCAGCAGGCGCATTCGCCGCCATTGTGAAAGAAGAATTGTTGCACTTCGATTGTGCAGGACCGGCATTGCTGATTGTAGACACGTTATTGGTCAGGACAACTGTTGAAGCACTGGTGCAACTGCCGTTGGCAATAGTCCAGGTCAGCGTAGCCGGACTTGTTGCCACCGTTACCGTTGAAGTCCGGCTGGTGGGTGCCGAAATGGTCGCTGCACCGCCTGTTACCGTCCAGGTGCCCGTTTCTCCTGTGGCAGGTGTATTCGCCGCCATGGTGAAAACACTATTATTACAGTTGGTTTGAGCCGAACCCGCAATCGATACTGTAGGAATAATATTCGTAAGCGTAACAGTGGAAGAAGTGGTGCAGGTACCTCTGGTGATGGTCCAGCGTAAAACCGCAGGACTTGTGGTAACGGTAACAGCGGAAGTACGGGAACTGACTGTCGTAATCGTGGCGGCCCCGCTTACAACACTCCAGGTGCCTGTTTCGCCTGCTGCAGGCGCATTGGCAGCCATGGTAAACGTGGCCGTTTTGCATTTGGTTTGAGCGGCTCCTGCATTGGACACCGTGGGTATGGTATTGGTAAGAACCACCGTGGATGTGCTCGTACAGGTACCTTTCGCAATCGTCCATCTCAAGGTAGCCGGGCTGGTGGTCACCGTTACAGAAGATGTGCGGCTGCCGGGAGTGGCAATCGTAGCCGCTCCTGCGGTAACCGTCCAGGTGCCCGTTTCTCCCGTTCCCGGAGTATTCGCTGCCATGGCGAATAGGTTATTGGAGCAATTTGTCTGTGCGGGACCCGCAATCGATACTGTAGGAATTATGTTCGTAAGTGTAACAGTGGAAGAAGTGGTGCAGGTACCTCTGGTGATGGTCCACCGTAAAACGGCTGGGCTCGTCGTAACTGTAACAGCGGAAGTCCGGGAGGTGACTGTCGTAATCGTGGCGGCACCGCTTACAACACTCCAGGCGCCCGTTTCGCCTGTTGCAGGCGCATTGGCAGCCATGGTAAACGTGGCCGTTTTGCATTTGGTTTGAGCGGCTCCGGCATTGCTGACAGTCAAAGTGGTATTGGTAAGGGATACCGTGGAATTCGTTGAGGATCCGCAAGCGGTATTCGTGATGGTCCAACGCAATGAGGCAGGACTCGTAGTTACGGTGACATTGGTGGTTGAAGACGAAGTGGTGGTGATGGTTGCGGCACCGGTTACCACTGTCCAAGCTCCCGTTTCTCCGGTGGCAGGAGCATTGGCTGCCATGGTGAAGGTATTGGTATTGCATTTGGACTGTGCAACTCCTGCATTGGCAACAGTGGGAATAGTATTGGTCAAAACAACAGTTGCACTCACGGCAGTGCACCCTGTGGCGGACACGGTCCAGCGCAGCGTAGCCGGCGAAGTGGTTACCGTAACTGCAGTGGTAGGTGAGGCAGGCGTAGTGATGGTGGCCGCTCCTGAAACTACGGTCCAGACACCGGTGCTGTTGACCGGCGCGGGTGTGGCAGCCATGGTAAAGGTGGCGTTATTGCATTTCGATTGATTGGCTCCGGCGGATGTGGACACCGGGCACTGCGCCCTCAAACCCGTCACACCGGGCAATATGCAGATAAAGAAAAATACAACGGCATCAAAAAATCGCATGCGGATGCGACTGGTAGACTGGGGTTGATTACACATAAAGTCAGTTAGTTGGGTTACCGGTTGTCTCCACGGCTAAATGCCAGTGAAACAAACAACAGGTTGTCCATGTATTCTTTGGGAAGAAAACAATACAGTTTAGCAGGATAATGTTCCGGCAGATCAGAGGATAGAGGAAATACGGATTACCTTGGGAGGTTACAGTGGAAAAAGCTATTACAGTTATTACCTAAAAACATCTGTAATACCGACACAAGTTAAGAAGAAAAGAAGCCTGACCCTAATGCATTTTATGCAAACGGCATAAAACATGAAAAAATATGACCTATGAGCTAATTATGAAGGATTTGAATAGTAAAGAATATCTCATACCGGCTGTATCTAAATCAGAAAAGAGTTGCAGGATGCTTAGGTTGGGGTGGATAACGGCTGCAGGCTTATGTTGCAAACATTAAACCCCGAGCGTGATAAGGTATGCGATTCCATTCCCTGGCGAACCAGCCGGAAACAGGATTTGGAATAGCAACAATTGCGGCAATTAGAATGGCAGTCAGGGCCGGCCCTTTATGGTAAGGTTTGAAAAGAACCTTTCATTCCTGCGCTCCGGTCCGGTCAAGTTCCAACATGGCCGCCTGACGGTCGGACGCAAGCTGGTTCTTGAGCTCCTCCGCATCGGTGAACTTCTGCTCGTTCCGGAGGCGGCAAACAACGGTTATGTACAAATGCTCGCCGTAAATTTCTCTTTCGAAATCAAAGAGATTGACCTCAATGGTTTGCCGCGTACCTTCAAAAGTCGGCCGTATACCAATGTTCATCATCCCCCTGATCAGGGTTAAGTCCGGGGTGGCCTTTGTACCCAGCTGAACAGACACGGCATAGACCCCGTTGCCGGGAATCATTTTCTTGTCCGATTCCGGCTCTATGTTCGCGGTCGGATATCCGATCAGGCGCCCTCGTCCATCGCCCCGAACCACAGTTCCCGAAAATCCATAGCGATAGCCGAGCAGGCTGTTGGCAGAACGCATGTCGCCCCGCTGCAGCATCTGACGGATAAGGGTGGAGCTGATGACGCTCTCACGCATCATATATTCAGGTATTTCCAGAACCCCGTATCCGAATGTGGGGGCGTATTGCCGCAGCAAGCTAATGTCGCCCAAACGGCTTTTTCCAAAACGGTGATCGTGCCCTATGATGATGGTATGGGGTGAAAACTTCTTTACCAAAAAATCGTTTATATATTGACTTGCTTCCTGCATCGAAAACGCCTCGGTGAAGGGTACTACAACGAGATGGGCAATGCCCTCCTCTTCCAGCAACCTTGCTTTCTCCTCAGGTGTGTTCAACAGGAAAATCTGGGACTGGCTGGAAGCGATCACCTGTCGCGGATGAGGGAAAAAAGTGATGAGCACTGTTTCACCGCCTACCCGGGCGGCTTCCTCGCGCATCAGGCGGAGAATCTGGCGGTGCCCGAGATGCACGCCGTCAAAAGTACCGATGGTTACCACCGCGTTTCGGAACACCGGTAGTTTCTCGATGTTTTTATGTACGACCATAAAGGGTAAAACTAACGGATAATTTTTAATGACTGATGCCAAAATGAAATTAGATTTGCCCCAATCCACACAAAATGAGCCTTTACGACAAACGAGGCGTCTCTGCCCAAAAGGAGGAGGTGCACCGGGCCACAGCAGGGCTGGACGGGGGACTTTTCCCGAATGCGTTCTGCAAAATCTATCCCGACTATCTGGGCGAAGATGCCGGCTGGGTGAACATCATGCATGCCGACGGCGCCGGAACCAAAAGCGTGCTGGCCTATCTCTACTGGAAGGAGACCGGCGACCTCTCGGTATGGGAAGGTGTCGCACAGGACGCCGTTGTCATGAACCTTGATGACCTGCTCTGCGTAGGTGTGCATGACAACATTGTTTTCAACTCCACCATCGACCGCAACAAAGGTTTGATTCCCGGCGATGTCTTGTCGGCCATTATCAACGGCACGGCCGATTTTTTTGATATGCTGCGTACGCACGGCATCTCCATCCGCTATCTGGGAGGCGAAACCGCCGATGTGGGCGATGTGACCCGAACCATTGCGGTGAACGGAACCATGGCCTGCCGCTGGCCTAAAAACAAACTGATCACCAATAGCCACATCGCCGCCGGTGATGTGATTGTGGGATTTGCAGGATTTGGAAAAGCCAGTTACGAAAAAAATTACAACAGCGGAATCGCGAGCAACGGACTGACCAGCGCACGGCACGATGTACTTTCTGCGGATTATGCCCTGCGGTTTCCCGAATCCTTTGACCCGGGTCTGCCTGAGGCGGTTCGCTACATCGGAAAATACAGGCTTACCGATTTGCTTCCTGAAAATCTGCGCAACCAGGAAATCGATGAGAGAACCACCATCGGACAACTGCTGTTGAGTCCTACCCGCACCTTTGCCCCGCTAATGAAAAAAGTGTTTGCCGAACATTTCGAAAAAATTCATGGCATGGTACATTGCAGCGGGGGCGGGCAAACCAAATGCCTGAAATACCTGCCGCACAATTTCAACGTCATCAAAGACAATCTTTTTGATCCTCCGCCGGTTTTTCCGCTCATCAGCGCATGCAGCGGCAGTTCCGCCCGCGAAATGTACGAGGTGTTCAATATGGGTTGCCGGATGGAAATTTATTGCCGAAAAGAAGATGCAGGATACTTCATAGACTCGGCTGCTGCCTTCAATGTTGAAGCCCGTATCATAGGAAGGGTGGAACATGGAGAAACGAAAAAACTGATGCTGCAAACCGGAAAGGAAACCCTTACTTATACCGGTACCTGACCGGCAAGCGGAATACCCATGAAAAAAACACTCTTCTTGCTGCTGCTTTTTTACGCACTGAAATCAGACGCCCAGAAAATCTACGGCATCGTATTCAACGACAAGGGCGAACTGCTCCCCTATTCCTCCATCACCGTGCAGGGCACCACCACCGGATCCAGCGCCAACAACAAGGCCCGCTTCAACATACACCTCGTTCAGGGCAATTACACGCTTGTCTGCCAGCATATCGGCTATGCGGCGCAAGAAAAGAAAATCGTGCTGGGCGGAGAAGACCAGGAAATCACGTTTGTACTGAAGAAACAGGAACTTTCGATGCAGGAGGTAAACGTGAACACCTCCGGAGAGGACCCGGCGATAGCCATCATCCGGCAGACAATACGCAAAAGACCCGAATACAATAAGGCGGTGAGCACATTCACCTGCGAACTGTACACGAAAGACATGCTGAAACTGCGCAAGCTGCCTGAAAAAATCTTTGGACGCAAGATTCCCGAGCAGGACAAGAAGGAAATGCGACTCGACAGTGCAGGCGCCGGCATCATCTATCTGTCCGAATCCATCTCCACCATTGCCAGCGCACAGCCCGACAAATTCAAGATGGAGGTCAAAAGCAGCAGGGTCAGCGGAAGCGGAAGTTTCGGATTCACCTTCCCCACCTTCATCAGTTTCTACAACAATAATGTGACCATCTTCACGCAAAGCGTCAATCCGCGCGGATTCGTATCGCCCATCGCCGACAATGCCTTCAATTATTACCGATACAAATTCCTGGGCAGTTTCTGGGAAAACGGAAAGGAAATCAACTCCATACAGGTCACCCCGCGGCGCGATTATGAACCGCTTTTTTCAGGTATCATCAACATCACTGAGGGCGACTGGCGCATCCACAGCACCAACCTGCTGCTGACAAAACGATCGCAGCTGGAGCTCCTCGATTCGCTGCGCATCACCCAATTCCATGTGCCGGCCACAAGCGATGTATGGCGGGTGAAAAACCAGTGGCTGCAGCTCAGCTTCAAACAATTCGGCATCGAAGCCGTGGGTAATTTCGTGAATGTCTACTCCGATTACACCATCAACCGGCCTTTCCCCAAAGGCTATTTCGACAATGTGGTCATCAAGTACGACACCGGTGTCAACAAAAAACCTAAAGCCTACTGGGATACGATACGGCCTGTTCCTCTGGAAAAAGAAGAAATGAAGGATTACCAGGTGAAAGACAGCCTGTATGAAGTGATGAAAGATACCCTACTCAGCCAGGCCGACATCGACTCGCTCAAAAAGGCGCAGGGAAAACTCAATCCGCTGCACTGGTTCTGGAAAGGCATCGACCGGACGCATTACAGCGCCACCAACCAGTACCGCTGGGGCATCGATCCGCTCATTCCCCGTCTGGAATACAACACTGCGGAGGGCCTGGTCATCAATGCAGGCGGATATTACCGCAAAAGGCTCAACAAGAGCGGCCGCCGGCTTGCCCTGGAGCCGCATTTGCGCTACAGCCTGGGTAACGGACATTTCAACGGCTGGATCGATGTGCTGTACAGACAGCGTGGACTCGACGAAGACGGCAGCAGCAAACGCACCGACTGGAATTTTTCAGCCGGCAAAAGAGTCAGTCAGTTCAACAAGCAAAGTACCATCACCCCGCTGGTCAACAGCCTGGGCACACTGATGTACGGACACAATTACCTGAAGAACTATGAAAACATCTTTGCCGAAATCGGCTATACGAACCGCTTCGACAACGGCATGACATTGAAGATCAATTCGCTTTATGAAGACCGGATTCCGCTGAACAACACCACCAACTTCACCTTCTTCCGGAAAGACAGCATCCGGCTGACGCCCAATTACCCCTGGGAAGTGATACCTGCCCAGTTCGAACGGCACAAAGCCTTCATCTTACAGGCCGAATTGCAGTTCAAACCCGGACAGCAGTTTATCCAATTCCCCTCCCGGAAAATCGCCATCGGATCAAAATATCCCACGTTCATCCTCGGCTATGTGAAAGGAATACCGGGTATCCTCGGAAGTGATGTCCGTTTCGACAAATGGTACTTCACCGTAACAAACAGTACCAATTTCCGGCTGGGCGGTCTGCTGCGCTGGAAGGCAAGCGTAGGCGGATTCCTGAACGACCGGAAAGTGTTCATACAAGACTATCAGCATTTCAACGGGAACCTGACGATGTTTGCCGGCGAATACCTCAACAGCTTCCAGGTGGCCAGCTATTACGAAAACAGCACCACGGCCTCTTTTTATACGTTAGCCCACCTCGAACACCATTTCAACGGCCTTTTGACCAACAAGATCCCCCTGTTTCGTAAACTCAACTGGCACCTGGTGGCGGGCGGCAACACGTTTTATGTGAATAAGAACAGTAACCATATCGAAGTCTTCGCGGGCATCGAGAACATCCTCAAGATCTTCCGCGTCGACGTGGTGATGGCCTATATGAGCAACCGCGAACCCATCACCGTGCTGCGTATTGGCGCAGGGGGTCTCTTCGGAAACAGCCTGCGTTCAGGCGGTCAGGGCAGTGGGCTCAGCGTAAAATTCTAGAGGAAAGGTTTAAAAAGTTTGAGAGGTTTCAAAGGTTCGGCCCGCCATCTAAGCGAACGAGGAAATTGTCTGAATCAGGATTCACAGGATTTGAGGATTATAGGATTACGAAAAGTTTGTCTGGCGTAGGGCTCCGGCCCTGTGCCGCGGTTTTACTCTATTGACCATGAAGTGTTCGGTTAGGATAACGATCACAAAGGCAAAGACCTGTCCTTCGCGGACTTCGCGTGTATTCCTTGGCGCCTTTGCGTGAAAATAAATTTGTCTGAATCAGGATTCACAGGATTTGAGGATTATAGGATAACGAAAAGTTTGTCAGGCGCAGGGCTCCGGCCCTGTGCCGCGGTGTTACTCTATTGACCATGAAGTGTTCGGTTAGGATA
>JBIIDU010000304.1:0-2916 GCA_044238165.1 Ferruginibacter sp.
TATCATATCGAATATTCATGGCAAAGCGTTTTATGAAATCGGTTATGAAACAATTCTTCCAAAAGGCAGCAGACCGGAAGCCGGAACTGCATCACTCAGAACTGCTGCAAGGAAAAGGGCGAGCGGGCTTTCTTGTTGATGTCGAATTCGGCAAGCTGCGAAAGCCGGCTGTCGGTTTGCTTCTCGGCGGCCTCAGCTGAATAAAAAATCGTTGCGGCCTGCTCCATATCGAGCGCCCGGGCAAAAGCCGCAGCGGTTCCGTAGATACTTATCTTATAGTGGTTGATAAGCTGGATTCCGGCGAGCAAAACGGCGTCACGCACCTCACTGTCACTGCACAGGTGCATTTTGTCGTTGATGTCGGCCACATAGGCTTCCATGATTCCGTTGACTAGGGTGAGCGAACTGATTTGTTCTGTGGTGACGAATTCCTCGAATTTGACCAGATGGGCTTCCACCTCATCGTGGTATTTCTGCAATACAGTTTTGAGATTCAAGGATCCGCAGCGGGTTATCCAGACGGGCAATGCCTGACGGAGGATGACTTCGGCGCTGATGAATTTTCGTGCATCGTGGTCGAGCAGCTGATGCAGTGTGCTGATGGTGGTGGCTGGGTTCATATTGTTAGAGTTGATGCAGCAAAAATATCCCGCCCGTATGCCGGTAAAAATGACAACCATCAACCGGCGAATTGATGTTGCTCATTGAAGCCGGATATCCGTAAGCTTTCCTTTGCACATCATCCGCAGAACAGCTGCCCATTCATTTCCGCATCAAAACCGCAACAACATGTTCGATAAAAAAAGAAAAAAGGAAACAGAAGTGCCTCCCCGACCGGTGGCTCCTGAGATCGGCAAGCCGACAGATCCGGAATCGCCCGTGATCCCGGAAGAAGATCCGGACGTCATTCCCGAAGAAGACCCCTTCATTGAACCGCCTGAAGAATTGCCGGCACCTCCGGGAGAGGGACCCTGACCCGCGGATCTTGTAAAGAAGAAATTCCTCCCTTCCATGAATGCACATTGAAATGCCCGCAGAACCCAAAAAATACAACCTATGAGAACGCTCCTGTTGCTGCTCCTATTGCTGGTATTTTTCCAATCGGCTATTTCTGGGATTGTGCTGGCAGCGGACCTGCAAAATTCGCTTTCAGCTTCATGGCTGAGGGAAGCCATTGCCGGCATCACAATTGAAAATCCACGCACAGGCGGAATCTGGCTCCTGGGAGTGCTGGGCGGTATGCACCTTGTTCCCGCCGTACTGAATTTCAGGCACCACCGGAACCGCTTCCGCTGGGCCATGGCCGGTTCGGTCTTCTTGCTTGGGTGGATTTTCACGCAGGTTTTCCTGAGCCGTCATTCAACCCAGTTCCAGCTTTTGCTGGCACTGACGGGCACTTTAAGCCTGTTGCTCTCCTATACCCTGGAAAAAGAGGAGGAAAAGACGCACACGGGCGGCATCATCATCCGGACGCATCCCCGAAAAAAGAAAAAAGAAGCTTACCAAACCCCTCTAAACTATGACGCAATCAACCGATATCAGAAACTGGGCAGAGGCCGGATGGACGCTGCTCGCATTGATGCTGCTGGTTCTGCTCACCTACGGAAGGCAGGCCCTGGAATGGTTCATGATGAAAGCTTATGAGTTTTTCATCCAGCAGATGCGCATCTGAACCTGAAGTGTTTTATTGACGGGAGACAGCGGCGGAATCAATCGCGCCCGAGCAGGCGGTGCAGCAGCTGCAGCGAAGGGACATGGCCTGAAATGATGTGCACAATCGCCACAAAGGGAATGAAAAGTATCAGGCCGGCCATTCCCCAGAGAATTCCCCCGCAAACCATGGCAACCAGCATGGCAAAGGTGCTCACCTTGATTTGCGCCCCTACTACGCGCGGAAAAATCACATTCGCCTCCAGATACTGAACAAATGCGAAGACCGCAACCACGCCCAGCGGGTAAAAGACATTACCGGTTTGCATCCATACCACGGAAATTGGAAGCAGGGAACTGATCATGATGCCGAAGTAGGGAATAATGGTCATTACTGCGCAAAGCATCCCAAAGAGAAGGGCATTGTCGACACCCAGCAAGAGCAATCCGATACTGTTGAGGGTGCCGACAATCGCATAAACCTTTATGAGGCCGGTAATATAACTGTAATAGGTGTGGATGGTTTGCTGCAATACCACATCGACTTCAGGTCGGTGAGCTTCGGGAACAAGGGATTTCAGCAGGGCAACCAGGCTGCTTCGGTGGTAGAGCAGCAAGGCCGTGTAGACGGGCGTGATGACCAGAATAACCAGCAAATTAGTTGTAGCGGCAACAGAAGACTTGAGCAAACCCACAACGGAGTCGCTGAACTGCTCCGGATGAAGTACAAGCAGCCGGCCATAACTTCCGGAATACTGCTCAAGCTTATGCTGTAACTGTTGCAGCAGCAGTGCAGTTTTCTGAACCAGTACTGGCATTGTCTTCATGAGTACGCCTGCTTGCCAGAAAAACAAGAAAAGCAGCAATCCGATCAACAAGGCCACCAGCAACAGACATACGGCAATAGCGGGAGCCTTGCCCCAACCCTTCAGCTCAAGCCTCCGCGCAACGGGATAAGTGATGATGGCCGTGAGCAGGCCGAAGAAAAGCGGAATAAAGAGCGCTTTCCCGAAATAGAGAAGAATCGAGGTGAATACCAAAATCTGCAGGTACTTGAGACAGCGGTCGGAAAGCGACTTGAAATTAGCCATAGACAATATGGGAAAGATAGGATAAAACGGATGAACCGGAATGCGCAGCGGCAGAAAAAGAAATGATGTAAATCATCACCGGGGATTGTTTAGCCCATAAATTTGAACCCTCACATGGTGCCCCCCTTCCCGATATTCCGATTGCTGACCGGCGTCGTATTTTTCCTGCTGGCGA
>JBIIDU010000303.1:0-2916 GCA_044238165.1 Ferruginibacter sp.
CGGGAAGGATACCGTCCGGGGCAAACTCGTTTACTTCTGGACACGCTATCGCCGCAATATCGCTGTAGCCGCCACCATTGCCGGATTCATTTCGCTCATCACTTCAGGGCTGTTGATTTCCTACAATAAAAAATATGGCAACGAGAATTATGTTGAACTGGTGAACCGGATCAACAAGACCAATCGTGAGGTGGAAATCCTGAAAAAGAACAAAACAACTACCGCGCCTGCAAAGCCCGAGCCCCAGGTCGATTACCGGGCCACCGGCTTCCTGCTCAGCAACAAGGGTTTTCTGGTGACGAATGCCCATGTGGCAGGTAAGATGAAAAATATTTATGTAGAAAACGGGAAAGGGGAGTATTTCACTGCGCGTGTGCTCTGCACCGACAATGCGACAGATCTGGCTTTGCTGCAGATTACCGACAGCTCATTCAAATGCAGCTCCCCGATGCCTTATGCCATCCGCAGGAACAATGCTGATTTGGGCGACCAGTTTTTCACGCTTGGCTACCCCCGGAACGAGATTGTTTATGGTGAAGGCTATCTGAGCGCCAAGTCGGGTAATGAGGGCGATTCGCTGGCCTATCAGCTCACGGTTTCGGCAAACCCGGGCAATAGTGGAGCTCCGGTCATCAACAGGAGCGGCGAAATCATCGGCATCATCACCGGTAAAGATGCCAAAGCAGACGGGGTTGTGTATGCTGCAAAATCAAAATATATTTACCGCCTCGTTGAACAGTATAAAAAGGAAAATCCGGAGGCAGTTCTTAAACTTAATTCCACCGGCGATCTCCGCAAAATGGACCGCAGCCGCCAGATCAAAATAATGGAGGATTTGGTTTATATGGTGGTAGGTAACTAATACACACCATTGGACTTTATTAATGAGCGGCCTTAGACCGCTCATTTTTTTCTCAGATAATGTCACTTTCTGCCCGGGCCTGAACCAAGGAAAATAACTGCTATTAACCGCCAAACTGAATTTTTTTGCTTGCCTGATACCCTGTTGTCCAACAAGGGGAAAATGGTGTATTGCGTAAGTGATAAAAATCACTTCATGAGTTATTTTTTTGATGGTAACTTCGAATAAGCCCGCAGTAGTAATGCTCAAAAATTGGTTGATGGGTTACGTGGGTTTTTAATTTCAGTCAAATGGGCCTTTGGATTATCGCTGGATGTTACTGGACGAAGGCCCTGACGGCTGTTTGTTTTTTTTGATTTTAAAGCGATGCATTGCGAAACCGGTAAATCTGTCTAAGTAGGTATTGATAATAATATCATAAAGGCTCCACCATGTACAGCCCCATCTTTTTGCTGAAAAAAAGAATCCTGCGCTTTCATGCCATGATACCCGTGACTTTTTGCTTTATTTTTTCAGGGACTACAGCACAGCAGATAGGAATTGGAACCCTGAGTCCTCATCCGAGCGCTATTCTCGAAATCAGGGATACGGCAAAGGGTCTTTTGCTGCCTAGAATAACTGAAGCCGCCCGCAGCCGGATGCCGAATGTGAAAGGTATGATGGTGTATGATTCCGTTTCGGGAGGCTTTTGGATCAATGATGGAACCGGGTGGTCTAATCTGCCGCCGCGCGGACAATACAATGGACAGTTGATGTACTGGAATGGCCGGCAATGGACAACACTGGCGCCCGGTTTGGGAGGTCAGGTACTAACCATGGGAAGCGAAGGGGCTGCCCCCTCATGGCGTGGAGCTACCACCGATACTGCCTTTATTGATCCACGCGATGGCCATCGTTATTCCATTCGCCAGTACGGTAACAAAGTATGGATGACAGAAAACCTTAATTACGCAGCCGGCGGCTCCCTCTGTTATGACAATGTTGGCAGCAACTGTTTGATTTATGGCCGGCTGTACGATTACTATTCGGCAATCAGCGCCGCACCTTCGGGATGGCATCTTGCTTCCGACGCTGAATGGGACTCTCTTGTCAATTTTCTTGGAGGAGCTGCCGTTGCAGGTGAAGCCATGAAATCCATCCAATATTGGCAATCACCTAATGTTGCAAACAATAGCAGCGGTTTCAGCGTATTGCCTGCCGGCTGGTATTATAATTCTGTCTCGAGTTTCTTTAACGGGTTGGGAATAAACGGATTTTTCTGGTCATCTACCGCAAAAGATTTTTCTCTGTCCTGGGCAAGGTCGTTCAATACCGGTGCATCCGTATCACGGCTTGCCCACCCCTGGCAGGACCTTCTGTCTGTCCGGTGTGTAAAAGATTAACTGACTTTTGCTTTGTTGAATAAGTATCCGGACTCTTTGCTTTTCCCCTTTACTGTATCAACAGGTTATACGGTACCCGGAATTTTTTATCCGGCATCACGTTCATGGCGGCCCCCAAAGAATGGGCTGCTGCACATCCGGCACGCATTTGCTACAGTCGATTGGACTAGTAAGATTGTGCCAGTGCAGGTTGCGTATAGGAGAAAGGCATTCTTGAGCCGTTTCACGCCCCATTAGGATTCCAATTACCGGCAACCGCATGGGTTGAGCAACTGTCCTAAACGGTTCTAAAAACGAATAGATGTAATACGCCCTGGGTGATGCTACTGATCTTTTTACTTGGGCCTGCAGAGCCGCTGATTCCGCTTTTTTTTGCGCCGGCGGTAAAGGGTGCTTACGGTGAACTGATGGTTACACTAGTTTCTTATACTTTTGCAACACTTGCCACGATGTTGCTTATGGTCTTGGCGGGCTGGTTTGGACTATTTCGCCTGGATATAATTCCCTAAAAGTATGTTCCCGCGCTGAGCGGGTTTTTGCTTTTTATTTCAGGAGCGGGCATGGTGTTTTTCAACTGGTAGGGACCGGTTTTTAAGCTTCAATTCTGCCCCGGGAAGTTGATTGGATGGCTGATTTGCATTGGTGCCTGCTGATACCGATGCGGAAGTGGGG
>JBIIDU010000305.1:0-2877 GCA_044238165.1 Ferruginibacter sp.
CCTGGGATGAAAGAGCAAAACCGGCTCCTACCAATTTCGTACCGGTAAACGGCAGGCCCTGGACATCGGCCCAGCCCACCAATGCCGACTATTTCAAACTGGTGGCCGAGGCTTTGAATGCAGAGCCGGTTCAAACCCGCGACCGGGTCATTTACGCCATGTTGACTTCGTTGGGCATCGAAAAGGGAAAGCCCTTTAACCCCGATGAGCGCATGAAAAAGATATTAGACGATGCTGCCATGGTAGGAGAACTCACGGCACGCGCTAACGCCTACGACAAACGCTTCAGCGGCTCGGTGGTATGGAAAGGCAAAAAATGGGAATATGCCAACATGGTTGAACTCAATCAGGAAGACAGCAATTATACCCAGCTCGACCAGCGTGCATCCTGGTTTTATGAGGCCATCGGCAACAGCACCGGCATGCAGGGAAGGATTCTGGGCTTTGGCCAGGTTTACCTCGAAACCTCCAAGGATAAAGCCGGAAAATGGCTTGAAGGTGGAAAAAACTACAAGATTCACATTCCTGCAAAAGCACCCGTAAAGCAGTTCTGGTCTATTACCCTCTATGACAATGTGACCCGTGGCCCCGTGGTGACCGACCAGGGCTCGGCCGACATGTCATCGAGAAAAGATGTGGAACAGAACGCAGACGGATCGGTGGATGTATTCTTCGGTCCCTCAAAGCCTGCAGGTTCCAATAAGAATTACATCAAAACAAATCCCGGACGTGGCTGGTTCCCTTATTTCCGCTTCTACGGGCCCAGCGAAGCCTACTTCGACAAAACCTGGCAACTGGAAGACATCGAGGAGATCAAATGACCGGATGAAATATCCCGGCCTTTAAGCAAATCGGGTTCATTGCCCATAGGGCTTATCCAAAAACCAAGGGGTGTCGGGCAGTTTTTCTTCAATTCGCCGAGGTGATGTTCTTTTACGGCCGCCTGTTCAGGAACATGGACCGGAAAATCAGTTTTCCGTTCCATGGCTGTGGAAAGACCTTACCTCGGCGATTTCGCTGTGGTAATAGCGGTACCAGCGTGACTTTCCCATTTCCTTGGCCTCCCGGTGCACGGGATGTTGCGCCCAGGCCCGCACCGCATCCATATCTTTCCAGTAGCTGATGAAGGAGCCACGGCCCCCGTGCTTGAAACTTTCATAGCCCAGGTAACCCGGAATTCCCTTGACCAGTTCGATCGTCTGTTGATCGTATTCCTCGTAACCCTCCAGATCATCTGAGAGGTAATAATGGAATATGGATGCGATAAACGGGGGTGCGGGTTGTTCTTGGTTGTTCCAGTTGATCATGGGGAAAATGGTTTTGATGCAATCATTGATGACGGCACGGGCACAAATATTTTCATTTGCAATCGCATTGCCTTCACAGTCAAATATCGGTGCTTTTGCCCTCATCCATCCTGAAATCCTCTGAAGCCTGATTCAGGCAATTTCCGGACTGTCTCCCCGGTAAATCAACTATTTCCAGGTCATATATTTTTTTCGGAACCGCCCAATCTTTCAGAAATTGCATCAAAACCTTCAGTACAGATGCAAGAAAAATCGTTGAACCTCAACAACGCTATCGCCCTCCAGTTCCGGTCGGTATTTTTCGGCGGAAACTGGACCTCGGTAAATATGAAAGATACACTTCAGGATGTCGGTTGGCAGCAGGCAACCCGAAAACAGGAGGGAATGAACTCCATCGCACTGTTGGTTTTTCATACCGGATATTATGTCCGGGAAGTGCTGAAAGTATTGCGGGGACAACCACTGCAGGCTCATGACAAATACAGCTTCGACCTGCCTCCGGTCAATTCCGAAAAAGAATGGAACGAACTTGTGGCCGAAACCCTTGAAAACGCCCTTCAGTTTGCCGATGCAATCGAAGCGCTGCCCGAAGAACAGTTTGGAGCCGATTTTTCCGATCCGAAATACGGCAGCTATTACCGCAACCTCCACGGCATCATCGAGCATACGCACTACCACCTGGGGCAGATTGCGCTCTTGAAAAAACTCACCGCAGTTTCATCATCCTGAAAGTGCAAGGCCATTCAATAAAAATGGGAAAGAAGAGAAAAAGCAACACGTCGTTTCTGGTGGCGCTCACCCTCGGATTGATGCTGCTTCTGGGCTGGGGGTTCTATTACTGGTATCCGCGAATTGTCCGTTATCCCGGATTTGGAATCCATATTCCCCCCGGATACGGTATCCATGGCATTGATGTGAGCCATTACCAGGGGCGCATCAACTGGAAGGAAGTGGTGAACATGAATACTCACGGAATAGGTATCCGGTTTTGCTTCATAAAGGCATCGGAAGGAATCAGCCTCACCGACGACCGTTTTGCGGGCAACTGGCAAAATGCGAAAAAAGCGGGCATCAGCCGGGGTGCCTTCCATTATTTTACCGCCGGCATCGACGGCGCATTGCAGGCAAAAAAATTTCTCAGTATCGTTCCTCTGGAAAAGGGCGACCTCACCCCGGTAGTGGATATCGAGGAGGCAAACGGATTGTCCCGCAACGCATTGGTCCGGTCACTGTCCGACTGGCTTCGCGTGGTGGAGCAGCGTTGCGGAAAAAAACCCATCATCTATACCGGCGCCAACTTTTATGCCCAATACCTGCAAGGCGATTTCGACGATTACCCGCTCTGGGTGGCCCATTACTTCGCGCCGCTGGGCCCCCGCATCAGCAGGCCTTGGCAATTCTGGCAACACAGTGAGCGCGGAAGGGTGAACGGCATTGCAAACAAGGTCGACTTCAATGTTTTCAACGGCGATCAGAGCGATTTCGATAATTTGCTCCTGAACTAAAGGGGCATTTTTTTGTTTGGCCCTCAAACCCGCCGCATGGAACCCGAAGTAAAAGCCTTTTTGCT
>JBIIDU010000069.1:0-10336 GCA_044238165.1 Ferruginibacter sp.
ACTGATGGGCGACAGCGGTTCCATCCGCGAAGGCGCCCACGTGAAGCGCACCGGACAAATCGCCTCCATCAAAGTGGGCGACGGTATGAGTGGACGTGTCATCAACACGCTGGGCGAACCCATCGATGGAAAAGGCCCCATCAAAGGGGAACTTTATGAAATGCCGCTGGAGCGTAAAGCCCCCGGCGTTATTTTCCGCGAGCCTGTGAAAGAGCCCCTGCAAACGGGTATCAAAGCCATCGATGCCATGATTCCCATCGGCCGTGGCCAGCGTGAGCTTGTGATTGGCGACCGGCAGACCGGCAAAACTGCCATCTGCATCGATACCATCATCAACCAGAAAGAGTTTTACGATGCCGGCAAACCGGTATACTGCATTTATGTGGCCATTGGCCAGAAGGCCAGTACCATTGCCGGTATCATGAAGTCGCTCGAGGAATACGGTGCCATGCCCTACACTACCATCGTGGCTGCATCCGCCTCCGACCCTGCCCCGCTCCAATTCTACGCTCCCTTTGCCGGTGCCGCCATCGGTGAATATTTCCGCGATACCGGCCGTCCTGCACTCATCATCTACGATGATCTTTCCAAGCAGGCTGTCGCTTACCGCGAAGTGTCGCTGCTGCTGCGCCGTCCGCCCGGAAGGGAAGCCTATCCCGGCGACGTGTTCTACCTGCACAGCCGCCTTCTTGAGCGTGCTGCAAAAATCATCGCTCGCGACGACATTGCTGCGAAAATGAACGACCTGCCCGCTTCCATCAAGCACCTGGTGAAAGGGGGTGGCAGCCTGACCGCTCTTCCCGTAATCGAAACACAGGCCGGCGACGTGTCTGCATATATTCCCACAAACGTGATTTCCATTACCGACGGTCAGATATTCCTGGAGGGCAACCTCTTCAATGCAGGTATCCGACCGGCCATCAATGTGGGTATCAGCGTAAGCCGCGTGGGTGGTAACGCGCAAATCAAGTCCATGAAAAAAGTGGCCGGTACGCTCAAGCTCGACCAGGCGCTGTACCGCGAACTGGAAGCCTTCAGCAAGTTCGGTGGTGATCTGGATGCGGCTACCAAGAACGTAATCGACAAGGGAGCACGCAATGTGGAAATCCTCAAGCAGCTCCAATTCTCGCCCTTCAGTGTGGAGAAGCAGGTTGCCGTGATATACCTCGGCACCCAAGGTTTGCTAAGAGATGTGGCAGTGAAAAATGTGAAAGCTTTTGAAGAGCACTTTCTGATGGAAATGGAAAACAAGTTGCCCGAAGTGCTGGCTGCCTTCAAAACAGGTGCGCTGCCCGAAGACGGTCTGCAAAAAATGACCGAGCTGGCGAAAAGCATCATGCCGCAGTACAAATAACAACGACCCGTATCAAACAATGAGCCCCTCCTTGCGAGGGGTTTTTTATGCGCACCTGTTTTTGTTTTATACCGATGATACCGATTGGATATTTTTTTGGGCTGATCGATAAATCACTTGCATATTAGGCCATGCAGCGTCATGGCTAAAGCCTTTCCCTTTTATGATGCTTGTGGTCCCCGGCCTAAAGGCCGGAGTTAACCCTGGGCGATGCGAAAGGGAGGCCGGCTATTCAAAATCACGTCGGAACACATACAATTCAGGGTTATACCGATTGGAAATCTGTTCTGGACCAATTTGATTGGTGCCAAACATCTATCACATCGGCACTATACGTGAAAATTTTCGGACTGAAGGATAAATCAGTTTCGTATTTCGACATCGAATCAACTTCAGGAAATTCAGAAATACCCAAGCATGCAGGCCTACGAAATAACCCTGCCCTTAAGGGCGGGGATAGGACATCAGGACCTGTAAAAGGGGCTTTAGCCCTGAAGAATACCGATTGGAAATCAGTTCTGGACCAATTTGATTGGTGCCAAACATCTATCACATCGGCATTATACGGGAAATTTTTGGGTCTGAAAGTAACTTCACTTTCGTATAACAACGACCCGTATCAAAAAATCAACCCCTCCTTGCGAGGGGTTTTTTATGCGCGCCAGTTTTTGTTTTTCCAATCACCTGATGAGCACCGAGTTTCCTTTCACCCGAATCGTTTCGCCGCGGAAGGTGACCGCTTCCGCTTCCCAGACGAAGGTTCCCGGATCCTGGGGATTGCCCTTGTAGCGGCCATCCCAGCCTGCATTGATCTGCGAGGTGGAGAAAATCAGCTCACCCCAGCGGTTATACACTCTGAAAAACGTAAGGGAACGGATGCCCAATGCCTTGGGCCGGAGGATATCGTTGAGTCCGTCGCCGTTTGGCGAGAAAGCGGTGGGCACATACAAACTGGGAGGAAGCTGGTAGACTTTGATGCGGACACTGTCGCGGCCGCTGCAACCGGGGGGTACCGCCGTTACGATGACCTTGTATTCGATATCGGCGGTGGGGGTGGCTAACGGTGCGGCAATGGCCGGATTGCTTAACCCTGCAGCCGGAGACCAAAGGTACCGGTTGCCGCCACTGGCATTCAGCTGGATGGATTGCCCGGCAACAATGCTCGTATCGCGAATACCTGTACGCGCTATGATGGGAGGAATCACCCGCACCCACACGCTGTCGCTTACCGGCTTGGGGCAACCGAGCAAATCTCGTACGGTAACGGTGTAGCGGATGTCGGATGCGGGTTTCACGGAAACCGTATTTCGGGTATCTGTTTCTGTTAGATAGGTGGCGGGTGACCAGTTGAAAATGCTTCCTCCGGTTACCGAAAGCGTGGCGTTGTCGCCGAAGCAGATAGCGGTATCGTTGCTTGCCTTGATCTGCGGATAAGGAACCGTGCGGATGGTCACTGCATCGGTGCTCTGGCATTTGCCGATATTGGCCACCACACGGTAGGTGACGGTATTGTCTTGCGGGGTGGAGGTCGGTTGTTTGAGGCCGATGTCGTCCAGATAAAGTGCAGGCGACCAACGGTAGGAGAGTGCATCGCTGTTGGTAGGAATCCGGTAACTGTCGGTGAGGCAAATTGTGGTATCCGGGCCGACATCAATGGTCACAAAAAGTTTCACATCAATGACTACGCTGTCGGTTTTCACGCAACCGAACGCATCGGTAAGGGTTACGAAATAGGTAGTGGGCACATCGGGACTCACCAGCGGAGACGGGGCGTTCACATTGCTGATCATGTAATTGGGGCTCCACAAATAGGTACCGCTTCCCGTGGTTGTCAGTTTCAGGGTGTCGATCGAACAGATCAGCGTGTCTTTGAACAGTCCTGTTGATGGAAGCGGACGAACCAGAACCTGCACCGAATCCGCTTTCTCCTTTGTGCATCCAGTTACGGAAACGAACACCTTGTACCAGGTGGTGGCAGAAGGGCTGGCCACCGGATTAGGGATTGACGGATTGCTGAGTCCTGCCGATGGCACCCAGCGATAGTTGTCGCCACCTGAAGCCTGCAGGTTCAGGGAACCCTGGCCGAAGCAGATGGCCCCTCCCGGTCCGGCTTCCGGAACGGCAAGCGGCTTCACCGTAATATCCCTGGAAGCAGTGGCCACACAGTTGTTACCCCAGCGTGCCTGCAGCGAGTAAGTGGTGTTGGCGGAAGGGAATGCACGGGTTACTTTGGTGCCGGTTTGTGTGAGGCTGGAGGCGGGCTGCCAGAGCCATCGCAATCCGCTTGTCTTATTGGTGATTCCGGTCAGTGTGATGGTGTCTTCCTGGCAAATGTCGGTTGCCGAAGCGCTGATGGAGGCTGTCAGGTCGTTTTGCGGCCTTACCCTTATTGAATCCTTGCCGATACATCCACCCTGGTTGAGGGTGACCACATAAGTGGTGGGTACCGATGGAAATACTTTCGGGCTGGCCGTATTTCCCTGAAGGATGTTGGTGGCCGGAAGCCAGCTGAACGCACCGGTTCCGATGGCGTTCAGGGTCAGTGTGTCGAGGCCGCAATAAGCGGTATCTCTTGGCGAAACGCTCAAGGGGGGGCTGCTTACCACCGTGATTTCGCTTGTGATGGTATCAACGCAGCCGAAGCTGTTTCCTACAATGAACGTGACTCGGTAAAGTCCTCCCGCGTTATAAGTGTATTGCGGGTTGCGGATCAGGCTGGTGTCAGCGTTGGTGTTGGAATTACCGAAGTCCCAGCGCCATTTATTTACCACCCCATAGTCGGTTCGGGTCTGGTCGCTGAACTGTATGGGAATGCCGATGCAATAGGGAGGGTCGATGTTGAAGGCCGGAAAGAAGCCGGGATATACTTTTACACGGGAAGTGGTGCTGTCTTCACAAACCCCGTTGATGGATACTTTGAGTTTGATGTTATAGATTCCGGTATCGCTGAATGTATGGGTGGCTACAGCGGCATTGCTGGTATTGGCCGCTCCGGAAGCCGGATCGCCGAAGTTCCATAAATACTGTGTGCCTGATACTGCATTTCCCATGTTGGAGAACGTTAGGGTGAACCCGTCGCAGGTGAAGTATTGCGGATTCAGCACCGCCGCTGTCCGGTTGCAGTCGGCCACTTTCATGATGAAATCTTTCCGGTGACGCCCTATGGCTCTTCCGCCCCTCCACTCGGTGATGCACACATCAATTACATAGCGGCCTGAAATGTTGGGTGCTATTCCGGAAATCAAACCTGTTGCACTGTTGATGGTTACCAAACTGCCCATGGGCTGATTGCCTGAATAAAATGCGGTATAGGTCAGGGAGGTAAAATATCCGCCGAGCGGAGGTCCTGAAGGTACCGAACTGGCATTGGTGATGGTGGATGCACATCCAAAGGCTTCGCAGAAACTGTAGCTGAGCGAATCAAAATCGGCATCGGTGGCGCCGAAATCAATCGTGAAGGAGTTGTTGGCGCAAACCAGCGCCGTGTCTTTGAGGCGGAATACCGGGCTTGAATTCACTCCGGTTGCTCCGAGCAGTGCGGTTCCGGAAATGTTGCACGACACGGTAACGCCCGGGGCTCCGTTGGTACTTCCGAAATTGTATTGGATGTTGTTGATACCGCCTACGCGGCAGCAGGTCTGGAAGGATGCCGTATAGCCCTGCTGGTTTTTGGGCAGGTCGGTGATGAAATGGTAATAGCCTACATCGTAACAAACTTCCGGGGCAAACTGGATGCACGAAAAATCGATTTTTTGCAGCTTCTGGTCCAAGGTCAGGTCGCGGCTCACATTGTTGTCGCTGATCCTTCCGTCGGTGGCATTGTCGAAGATGGAGATGATTACATCGGGAGGCATAGGTGCAACGGAGGTTCCTCCCGCGCTGCAATCCCTGAAAAGCCGCATGGTGATTTCATAGCGCAGCGAGTTGGGTGCCGTACCGGGTCCGATATAACGGTAATACATCTCTCCACCCGAAATATGGGCCGCATTCAGGGAGTGAAAAAGTAAGAAAAACGCTATAAGAAGCCCGGTACGTTTCATAAAATATCTGAAAGTAAAGTTAACCCAAAAAGGGCGGTTTACTTGTTAAAATCTGAAGGCTTTGTTAAACGGAAAAGCTTCTATGGTGCAGTAATGCCAAACGGGAGTAGAGAGCAGAAGCATTAATCTTCAGCCAGTTGTAGAAAATTCAAAAGCGCTGCTGCAGCCCGTTCCGGTTCTTCGAGCATGCCGGTATGGGCCGATTTTTCCAGTATCGTGATCTGGCTGATACGCGGATACCTGCATTCGCTCAGGGTTTGACCGATGCTCACCGCCTGGTCGAGAACGCCTGCAATGAACAGCACCGGCCCATCGAAGTTTTTCAAGATGCCGGTCCGGTCGGGGCGGTTCATGATGGCCCGGTAATATTGCAGGATGGCGGCATCTGAAAAGCCCGATAGGCGGTCGAGGACAGTTTGCATCTGCACGGCATTGTTTTCGCGCCACCCGGCGCTGTAGTTGATCGGAGTCACTTCCCGCAGAAACCACAACGCTCCCTTCCGTTCAATCAGTTCCAGCGCTTTGATCCGTATGGCTTTTCTTTCCGCGTTGTCGGCAAGCGCCGTGGAATGGAAAAGCCCCAGTTGTGAAATGGAGCGGGGATAGGTTTCCGCAAATGCCAGTGCGATATATCCGCCCATGCTGTGGCCGATTACGGGGAGCGGAGGGAGTTTTTCCCGGTCAACCATTGCCTTCACCGCATGGGCATAGTCTTCGATGGAGGGCGGTATTCCGGGTTGCAGCGGAAGTAGTTCCGACAAGCCGCTACCGGGTATATCGGGAACATATACACGAAAATGGTTCCGCAGCTCTTTTTCCATCAGGTCCCAGATCCGCCCGTCTTCTCCGAATCCGTGCAGCAACAGCACCGGACGGCCATTGCCCGAAATCCGGTAGTGGAGCCGGGTGCCCGCATCGGTCTGGTATGTCCGTATCTGGCTCTGTGTCATGCGTGCAGGGTTTCTTGCTGACGCATATGCCTGTAGTAGATCCCCGCTGAACGGAACATCAGCAACACCACAAGCGGTATAAAAGCGGGATTCATCTGCTGCGGCAGAAAAAACCAGCCCAGCAGTAAGAATGCTCCGAGCAGGGCCGTGGCGCCGAAATAGTGCCTGACCCATACCTGTTTGGAGGAGATCAGGAAAGCGAAAACGGCATGGGAGGGCAGCGCCCAGAGCAGATTGAAATTGTACCTGCACATGGCATGGTTGGTACCCGTCCACATGAATATCAGTACAATGCCCACGATACCGGTAAGGAAAAATATCATCCCGTCGAGCCCCTTCAGCCAGAGATGGCTTGACGCACCGGCATAGTAGCTCCAGAGCAATACAAGCAGGGTGAAGAGGGAAAATAGCCTGATCGGAGTGAACAGGGTGGAATGTTGACCACTCATACGATCGGCAAAAAGAACCTGTTTTCCTGCGATACGGCTTCCTGCAGGCTTGCTGCTGTCGAGGGACTGCATGAGTATCTCGGGAAGGAATTGCGCCTGCGCTCCGCTCATGACCGCATCTGTCGGTGCTCCCAGCAACAGGTCGATGCCCAGTTTGCTCCAGGGATGGTCGTATTTGTCGAGGTAGCTGTGGATGGCATTACGGAAGGTAGTGCCTGCGGGCAATACAGCCGGTAGCGCCGGCAGGGGATGCTGGTGCCGTATGATGATGTCGCGAGGCCGGGTGGTACAGTTGTCGAAAAAGAAATCGTAGAGGTAATAGCGGTTTTCTTCACGCAGGGTTTCATTCAGCAGTTTGCGGGTGCTGTCTTTTTCAACGGCATCCAGATGCAGCAATTGTTCGGTGATGCCCCTCCCTTCCGACTGGTAGGCGGCGGTAAAGTCGGCAAAAGGTTCGGCCGACAAATAATAGAGCAATTTCCCTCTTACGAATTTGAGGTAGAAGCTGGGGTCGTCGAAATTGAAGGTGCCGAAATTATAAACATAATCGGTCAGGCTGTTGCTGTCGGTGATCCGGATGGCGGTATGGCCGAACGTGCTGTACAGTTCCTGGCCGGGGGTACAGGTGAGGAGCGATATACGGAGGCGGGAACTGTCCTGTGCAAAGCATTGCAGGTTGCCTGTTGCGATAATGAAAAGGAACAGGGTTATGCGGCTGAATTTCATTTTTTTCTGTAGTACCGTCATCTGCTTTTGAAATGTAGGGGTTCGGGAATGATCCGATGATCAGGAGTTTTCCCATCCGGGGACATCCAGCTTCAAACCGTCATAAGCCAGACGGATATGTGCCGGTAACGTGGATTCCACTTCCCTGTGCAAACCCAGCTGATGGCTGACGTGCGTAAAATAGGTGCCGGGGCTGCCCAGGTCTTCCGAAGTGGCAATGGCTTCATTGAGGTTGAAGTGGCTCAGGTGTTCTTTCACACGCAGCGCGTTCAGCACCAGCACAGTGCTGCCCCGGATCTTGGCTTTTTCTTCCTCGTCGATGTGGTTGGCATCGGTGATATAGGTGAATGCGCCCATCCGGAAACCCAGCACCGGCATCCGGTGGTGCCATACCCGGATGGGTATGAGCGGAATGTCGCCTACCATGAAAGGCTCAAGCCCGATGCTTTGGAGGTCCACTTCCGGTATGCCCGGATATTTTTCTTCCGCAAACACATACATGAACTCCCGCTTCAGCGCAGTGGCTGTCATTTCATTGGCATAAATGCGCATGGGTTGGCCCGCAAAAAAACTGTAGGCCTTGATGTCGTCCATACCCGCAATATGGTCCTTGTGCGGATGGGTAAATACCACCGCATCCAGCTCCATCACTTTTTCGCGGAGCATCTGGTAACGGAAGTCGGGCGTGGTGTCAATCACCAAGGTGGTTTGAGCACTGCGAACAAGTATGCTGCTTCTGAGACGTACATCTTTGGGGTCGCTGCTGCTGCATACCGCACATCTGCAGGCCACCATGGGTACACCGGTGCTGGTACCTGTGCCCAGAAAAGTGATGGTCAGCGGCGGACAAAACATGGGTAAAATTAGGTGTTTCGAGGGTCAGTCCGGCGTTTACCCTTGATGTGGGCCTACCGGTGCTTGTGCATTCACTCGGTCCGATTTTCTAAGAAAAGAATGAAAGGAGAGAAACGCAGGATGTTGTTGGAAAAACACCAAACAGGGAGAAGAGACCCGTCAGCCTACAGGCACCGGGCATAACTCCTCATAAAGTTTCTGGCTTTCGAGGGTGAGGGCATCATACTCGATGTTGAGACGGGGCAGGAGGTCGATCAGGGTGTTGATGCGCCCCTCTGTCTGGAAAAACTTGTTGATGACAATTACTTTTTTGGCCTGAAGGATGCAGTAACCGCTCTGGAACGTTCCGCGCTCGTAGCGGATCACGTAACCGCTTTCTTCCGCAATGCGTTCAATCTTGTCGAGGGTATGCTGGTTGTATTTCATGGCCGGCAGGGCTTTGTTTTCTTTCGGGTTCAAGTGCAATTTCACTATGCAGGGCTGCCCTTCAAAATTTCTTTCTCCACAAACCGTGAATTAATACGAAAGAGATGTATCAATCAGCCCAAAAATCTCCCCGTATGATACCGATGTGATAGATGTTTGGGCCAATGAAATTGATTCACTCCATACACCCAATCGGTATTGGCCCATTACAGCTATCCAATCGGTATAAAAAACCGGCCTATTTGCCCGTCATGCGGATGATGGGTACGATCATTTCCTCGAGGCTGACACCTCCGTGCTGGAAGGTGTTCTTGTAGTAATTCACAAAATGGTTGTAGTTGTTGGGGTAGCACAGGAAAATGTCGCCCTTGGCGAAAATGAAGGAAGAGTTCACGTTGGGCACCGGCAGGCCTGCCAACCGGGGATCTTTGAATGCCAGCACTTCGCGGGGCTCGAAGTTGAGGTTGCGCCCGTGCTTGTAGCGCAGGTTGGCCGTGGTTTGCTTGTCGCCAATCACCTTGCCCGGGGTCTTCACCCGCACACTGCCGTGGTCGGTACCCACAATGACGGTGACATTCTTCTCCGCGATCTTCTTCAGCGCCTGGTGCAGGGGTGAATGCTCGAACCAGCTGTGGGTGATGCTGCGGTAGCTGGTTTCGTCGCCGGCCAGCTCTTTCAGCACTTCCATTTCCGTACGGGCATGGCTCAGCATGTCCACGAAATTGTACACAATCACATTGATGTCGTTCTGCAGCAGGTTGTGCATGTTGTCCACCATCTTCTGTCCGTCGTGGTGGTTGGTGATTTTCGTATAGGAATGTTTGAGGCCTGCCAGATTGCAGCGTTTCAGCAGGGCCTTGAAAAAAAGTTCCTCGTGCAGGTTTTTTCCTCCTTCCTCGTCATCGTTCTTCCATTCGGCCGGAAATTGTTTTTCGATATCGACCGGTAGCATACCCGAAAAAATGGCGTTACGGGCATATTGGGTGGCGGTCGGCAGGATGGAGTAGAAAGTCTCTTCCTCGTGGATGCGGAAACTTTCGGCGAAAATGGGCTGGATGGTCTTCCACTGGTCGAAGCGCAGGTTGTCGATCAGTACAAAAAACAGGGGTTTGTTTTTTTCCAGGTGCGGAAACACCTTGGTGCGCAGCAGGGTATGGCTCATGATGGGCGCATCGCTGCTTTTGGGGTTCACCCAATCGGAATAGTTTTTGGAAATGAACTTGAAGAACTCGGTGTTGGCTTCGGTTTTCTGGGTCTGGAACACTTCCAGCATCTCGGGGCTGTCGCTTTTCTTCATCTCCAGCTCCCAGTACACCAGCCGCTTGTAGATGTCCATCCACTCGGCATAGCCGGGATTGTCGTTGAAGGCCATGAAGAGGCTGCGGAACTGTTGCTGGTAGTTGGATGTGGTTTTTTCGGCCACCAGCCGCTTGTTGTCGATGAGTTTTTTCAGGCTCAGCAGCACCTGGTTGGGATTCACGGGCTTGATGAGGTAGTCGCTGATTTGAGAACCGATGGCCTCGTCCATGATATTCT
>JBIIDU010000306.1:0-2864 GCA_044238165.1 Ferruginibacter sp.
TGAGGTCCACCAGTTGCCGGTTATGCCGGCTTCGGTGAATCCGCCGTTAGTGGAAAACTCGTAGTTAAAACAGCTGGGATATCGTCCTTGAAGTTCATTAAAGAGATATCTGGCACCGCCCGGTAAAGCGTTGAACCTGCTGCTGTTATCAGCTCCGGCATTTGGTACCCTCCAGTTGCTGCTGCCCGTTTGTTTGAGGGCCAGTCCCACCCAATTGCTTTGTACACAGGGGAAACATACGGTATCTGCATCGGGGTCAAGGGTTTTGATAAGTATGTTCCAATCGGAGGCAGTTGCAACGCGCCAGCCCTCCGGTGCAAGACCCCGGGAATCTCTGACGACATGCCAGTTGTATAATT
This sequence comes from Ferruginibacter sp., assembly GCA_044238165.1. Classification (GTDB taxonomy): domain Bacteria; phylum Bacteroidota; class Bacteroidia; order Chitinophagales; family Chitinophagaceae; genus Ferruginibacter. The sequence goes on from JBIIDU010000306.1 coordinate 360, forward strand.
TTCCAAACCTTGCAAATTGTGCACTATCTCCATTATACCAGCACCAAGCGGGGTTTATAAAACTCGAAATTCCAGAGTAATATGGGTTACCTTCTTGATTAGGCCATTGTGCTAGATCGGTGCCATTAACTCTGGGAATAGCTTCACCATTTCGGAAACGGCTCACGTTCAAATTGCTTTGCATCCAGGTCTGCCCCCTGATATTGACCGCGGTATATCTGTTGCCGTCAATGTCGGTGATTGTTTCCGGATCGGAAGCTACGGTAAGCCGAACGGGATTCCCGCCGCAGATTGTGGTATCATTTGTTTGTATGCTCGCAAGAATAAGGCTTACGAAGACACTGTCGCTACCGGAACAGGTAGTTCCGTTCACCGTACAGCGATACCAGCCTGTATTTTTAGGATTGATGCTTGCTCCTGTTGCACCCGTATTCCAGCTGTAGGAGGTATAGCTGGAGGCGGCTGTAAGCAGGTAGTCGGACCTCGAGATGCGGACCGTGTCGAAGGAGAATAGAACCGGGTTGAAACTGCTGTTGGACAGGGTCACGCTAACAGCCCTTCGGGTGCTTGAAACACATCCTGTGGCCGTATTCCGGGCCTGTGCGTAAAAAGTAGTTGATGTATTCAAAAAGGGTGTCACATAACTGTTGCTGCCCGATATCAATGCGTCTCCTCCTGTGGCATCGCGGTACCAGTCCACCGCGTTCCCGCTAGCAACGGACGCGCTCAGGGTAGCGGTTCCGGGGCCGCAGCGGGTGACCGCCGAAGCGGTGGGCAGGGCCACCGTCGCGCAGTCTTTCAGCCGAATGATCCAGGAATCGCCTCCTCCCTTTTGTGAGAATACTGAGTTAGTTGAAAAGGAAGTGCCGCCTAGCACCAGGGTGCCGTCGGCTGTTTTGTCCAGTGTTGCGGCCTCATCGTTGCCGCTGCCGCCATAACACTTATTCCACTGAAGAGTACCTGTGCTGTTGGTCTTGATGAGCCAGATATCCGATTGTCCGGCAGTGCCGCCCGTGCTGTGTCCGGTCACATTTCCGTTGACCGAGGCGGCCAATCCTGCTGCATAGATGCTGCCGTCTGATGCAACCTGCAGGGAAATGGCAACATCGTTCAGTGTGCCTCCATAACATTTTTTCCAGAGTATGTTTCCGTTGATGTCCACTTTCATCAGGAAGAAATCGCTTCCGCCCTGATAGCCCGAACCGGCCCAATTGCCGTCGCCCGACCCGGCACTGCCGCAAATTACGAAGCCCCCATCGCTTGTTTTCTGGATATCATAAGCCCGGTCATCACCAGAACCGCCGATTTGTTTTGCCCATATTACGTTGCCCAGACTGTCTGTTCTAACAAGACCTACCTCCAATCCACCATGTCCGTAAAGAGAATCTCGGCTGGGAACGAAGCCGGTCAGCATAAATCCGTCGGTTGATTCTGCAATCCCGATTATGATGAAGCTATCCGAAATATTATGATCAATCACTGTCTCCCAGTTCAAAGTGCCGTCTTGCTTATAAGTAAGCAATTTTGCGGGGTAAGCAAACCCAGGACAACAATTGGAACAGGTACCGTAACATCCATTGATGAAAATGTATTCATAATTGTAAGTTATCAGGGTATTATTTTTTTGTGTAAATATTACTTTGTGGTGTTCATTTTGAAATGCTGAGAGAGAGACGCCACCTCCTTGAGAGAATTGGTTATAGGTATTATTAGATTTGGTCCATAGAATATTTCCTTGTCCATTCAACTTAACTGTCCATCCTTGAAACTGGTTGCTTTTTCCGTAGTAGGGTGTGTAACAATATCGGTAAGATGAATATGTGACTCCATGATCTCTCACATCCCCATCACTCGAATTCGATATTCCCGTCACCACATACCCACCATCTGCGGTTTGTACAATGCTTTTGGCAATATCGTCGCCGCTGCCGCCCAGGCATTTGCGCCACTGCACATTACCCCGCGCATCGAGTTTGATGATCAGGTAGTCAAGGCCGCCATGGTTGTCGGACGATTCTCCGTTGGTGGAAGCCGTGGTGGCGGCTACGATGAAACCACCGTCGCTGGTGGATTTGATGGAATAAGTGGTGTCGAGCGCGCTGCCTCCCAGGTTTCGCTGCCACAAGATGTTCTGTTGGGCGATGGCTGTACCGCAACACAGCATCATCAGTGCGGCAAGAAAGATGTGACGGAATTTCCGAAGCATGGTATTTGGTTTTGGTAATGAGAAAAAAGGTAAACCCTGTCAGGGTTCTTAAAGCCGGTTATTCATGGAGGAAATACTGGGGGAGTCTTTGCAAGGATAACTGCGCTAAAATAGGGTAAATTTATATTATTGAAAATTGATTTAATTCATCTACACTATAATATGTAGTCATACTTTAGGCTGATCAGCATCATTTCTGAGAGGGCAGGGGGGCTGAATGCAGTACAATGCTTTTCTTTGCCGGTGATGTCAGGTACAAGCTATTCAACGTTTCGGCCCGTTGCTGCCCTCAGTATGAA
>JBIIDU010000307.1:0-2860 GCA_044238165.1 Ferruginibacter sp.
AAGCACACAGCCTTTTAGAAAAGAATGGGTGGTTGCCACGGAGATGTACGACTATCAGGAAGATCCCGATGAAACGGTCAATGTGGTTTCAGACAAGAAATATGAAAAGGAGGCGGCTTCGCTATACAATGAAATGCTTGCTTTTTTCAAATCGCAGGAACGCAATTGAGGCAACCGCGCCATCGATCCGCAGACCTGTTCGGAACGGAATAGGTACCTCCAGATAGCAGGGGTGGGATTAAAAGTGAAAAGGGAATGGGGAATGCAATGTTGCAGACAAAAGCCAAAACCAAACAATCATCATGATCCGACAATTTTTATATTTCAGTTTTTTTTCCGGCCTTGCGGCGCTTTGGCTCGCTTCTTTTTTCCGGGCTGATGAAACTCTTCGCCCAAAAGCGGACGGTCACCTGGAAAACTTTGCCCCGTTTTCGGCCGGATTGCAAAAACCTTTGCGTCAGCGTCTTGTGATGGATGGCAGTGAAGGCAATGTCAATAACGCGTCCTACTTCAGTGCCCTGCCCGGTGCTGTATCGATTGATGCAAAGCCGGATATTCTTTTCTTTCTGGCCGATGATATGACCTCGCTCGATTGCGCGCCTTACGGGAATCCGGATGTGCGTACGCCCAATCTGAGCCGGCTCGCCAAAGAGGGGCTATGCTTCGACAACATGAACAATGCCACCGCCATGTGCGGCCCTACCCGGCAGAGCCTTTATACCGGCATCTATCCGGTCAAAAACGGCAGTTATCCCAATCATTGCCAGGTTTATGACAACGTTGTGAGCATCGTACAGCATTTCACCGCCCTTGGTTACCGTGTGGCACTGATCGGCAAACAGCATTACGCGCCCGCCGCATCTTTCCCCTTCGAGTACCTGGGTGGAAGAAACAGCGACAACGGTGAAGGCCTCGACATCAATCTCACGGATGCCCAGAAGTGGATTGATAAGGACAAGACGAAACCTTACTTGCTGATTGTGGCCACCAACCAGCCGCATGGTCCGTGGACACGTGGCGACCAGAGCCAGTATGAGGCGAAAAAGCTGACCATACCGCCTTATATGGTGGATACCAAGCAGACCAGGGAAAGCCTTGTGAAATATTATGCCGAGGTTACTTATGCGGACAGCCTTGTCGGCTACTGCATGAACATGGTCGACAATGGAAGGAACAAGGACAACACCCTCTTCCTCTTTGCAAGTGAACACGGCAGCTCCATGCCCTTCGGAAAATGGACCTGTTACAATATGGGACTAAAAGCAGCATTCATCGTTCGCTGGCCCAAATTGGTGAAGCCCTCCACCCGAACCGATATCCTTACCCAGTATATCGACGTGATGCCCACGCTTTACGAGGCTGCGGGCGGAAACCCTGCCTCTCTTCGCGGAGATATCGACAAGAAGATGCCCATTGACGGAAAGAGTTTCTTTGCGACGCTGAAAGGCAAGAACACGGCTGTCCGAAACTATGTGTACGGGGTGCATACCACGAGAGGCATCAAGAACGGGTCGGATAATTATCCGGTACGTTCGGTTCAGGATGCGGATTACAAACTGATCTGGAACCTGAATTACCGTGACCCCTTCTACTGCTCGGGCTCCCGGATCGGTAACAAGCTCTATGAGGGCTGGCTGGAGAAATCGAGAGGCCGGCCCGAGGAATATGCCCATGCAGTTTTGTATCGGATTCGTCCTGAGTTTGAATTGTACAATATCCGCAAGGATCCCTATGAATTACGAAATCTTGCTGAAGAGCCTTCGCTGAAGAAAGTCAGGAACAAGCTTTTTGACGAGCTTGGGAAATGGATGCAGGAGCAGGGTGATAAAGGCATACAGACCGAGATGGAGGCCCTCCAGCATTTCAAAGGCGATACGACCAACTGGAAAACATCGGCAGATTGAGGAAAATAAAAAAATAAAAATGACAGTAAAATTGCGGATATCGCTCACCGGACTTTGCATGCTGATGCTGCTATCAGTAACAGCGCAGCAGAAGAAGACAAAAAAGTCACAGGCAAAACCCAATATCATTTTCATTCTTGCCGACGATTTGGGTATCGGTGACGTGAGTTGCTACGGATCCGACAGCAACAGCACGCCTACCATTGATGCGTTCGCGCGGAGCGGCATGCGTTTCAATCATGCCTATACGGCACCACTTTGCGGCCCTTCAAGAGCCATGGTGCTTACCGGCCGCTATGCTTTTCGTACCGGTGCGGTCAATCAGGATAAAGTAGCGCTTATCAAGCCTGCCGATGAAGTATTGATTCCTACTGTGCTGAAAAGTTCAGGATATGTATCCAGTCTTGTGGGCAAATGGAGCCAGTTCTCCCAGACCCCGGCCGATTTTGGTTTCGATGATTACATCACCTTCAAGGGAAGCGGTGTTTACTGGAGTGCCGAGAAAAAGAAAGCACAGCTGTACACTGAAAACGGTGACGAAAAGGAACTCAGGCCCGACCGGTACATGCCCGACCTGATGCACGAGCATCTGGTGAAATTCATCACCGACAATCGGAGCAAACCCTTTTTCCTTTATTATTCGATGGTCCATGTGCATGCGAAAATACAGCGGACACCCGACAGCAAACCCGACAGTAAGGACCTCTATGCCGACAACACCGCCTATATGGACAAGCTGGTGGGCAAGTTGTTGGATCTGCTTGCAGACCTGAAACTGCGCGACAACACGCTCATCGTTTTTATGGGTGACAATGGTACGGCCAGTCAATATGCACAACGGAGCACCATTGGCGGCAGAAAGCTTTCCGGTAAAAAAGGGAGCATGCTCGAGTGCGGCAGCCTGGTGCCCTTCATTGCCAGTTGGCCCGGTCAGATTGCCGCGGGCACGGTAAGCA
>JBIIDU010000308.1:0-2858 GCA_044238165.1 Ferruginibacter sp.
TTGTTTTGAAAATTATTGCATGTCCCTTATACCCCAGGCTATCTGTACCCGGGTTTCATTCATTAGTATACACATAACCCGGAATTTGTTTTGCTTTTTCTATTGCCTGTTGGATATTTTGCTTTTCAACAATTACCGTAGTCCTGACTGCGTCTTTTACTTTGTTGATGTTTCCTTTGTAGTAGTCATTCGCTTTACGTGCAATACTACTGGAAGATTTGTAATCAACGACCGATGCTTGTCCGCCCACCATCCCAGCAATTTTTCTTCCGATATTATCTATTTCCTTTCCTGATTCTTTGGCCTTTATTGCGTAGGCCTCTACTTCAGACGAGTCCGGTAAAATGATTGTAACATCTGCTTTCCCTTCAGGATGTCTGCCCGAACCTGGGCCGCCCATTGCAACGAATTCTTTAAATAATTCCTCTGCCCTTTGAAGCGCTTCATAAATATTTTTATTGCTCATGATAAAAAGATTACAACTAAATTATATAGCAATAATACTAAAAAAATTGTCACTTCGCCCGCGACTTTTCAACAAGACTTGAACGGCCGCCCATTAAAATAATCTTCTTTCCGCTTCCGGCCATACCCAAGATTTCCCTACCGGCAGCACCCGCAGACCGATTTATGGTACTGGCGCTTTTTTAAACCGAGCCGGGCCTTCCATAGACCCCTCAAAATCAAACTTTTATGCAGTATTAGGAAAAACGGGCCTGTTTTGGTCCGGAAAGCCCGGAAATTGCCCTACTTTTGCCATCCACTAACTGCTTAACTATGGAAGTATTAGCTCCTTCACTATCAGTTGTTGAAAAATTGCAGATAAAAGACGAGAAAAACTTACTCATTCAGGGCCTACCCTCCACCATCGAAAAACAGTTTGCCAAGTTATCGTTCTCAAAGAATGTGACGCCTTTGCTGAAGGCTCGTAAAATCGACCTGGCGCTTGTGTTTGCCATCAGCCACCGCCAGTTGTCGGACATACTGAAAGACGTGGTACCTGCCCTTCATCCGGAAGCCAAACTTTGGATCTCTTTTCCAAAGGTATCGTCCAAAATCGTCAGCGATCTTTCGCGCGAGTGCGACTGGCTCTGCATGACCCAGCTGGGTTTTGAATGTGTGCGTACCATCGCTCTTGACAATGTATGGTGCTCCATGCGTTTTCAGCGCACCAACGCCAAAGCCAACTAAAAAAAGGTGTTAAGTTGTAGGTGTTAAGTGTTAAATGGGGTCAGTAATACTCACTGTTCTTACATTTACCACTTAACCTTTACCACATAACATTTCCCATCTATTATTTTCCTTGTAGAATAAGCTTACTGTTCGTCCCAGAAACCCATTTTGCTGAATTTTTCGATGCGCTGGCGGCAGCGTACATCGGCAGGAATTTTTTTGAGTTCTTCAATCACCGGCCTGATATGGCGAGAGAGGATGGCTCCGGCCTCCTGATAGTCCCAGTGCGCTCCTCCCAGGGGTTCGGGAATCACGCCGTCGACCAGGCCAAAGCCCAGCATGTCGGTGGCGGTGAGTTTGAGCTGTTCTGCGGCCAGTTCTTTTTTGTCCCAGCTTCTCCAGAGGATGGAGCTGCAGCTTTCGGGTGAAATGACGGTATACCATGTGTTTTCCATCATGAATACCCGGTCGCCCACGCCGATGCCCATGGCCCCGCCGCTGGCCCCTTCGCCGATGATGACGCAGACCACGGGTACTTTGAGCCGCATCATTTCGTAGATGTTACGGGCAATGGCTTCACCCTGACCGCGTTCCTCGGCTTCAAGACCGGGGTAGGCTCCGGGTGTGTCGATGAGCGTGATGATGGGCTTGTTGAATTTTTCGGCTAGTTTCATCAGGCGCAGGGCCTTGCGGTAGCCTTCGGGGTTGGCCATGCCGAAGTTTCGGATCTGCCGCATCTTTGTGTTGATGCCTTTCTGGTGGCCGATGATCATTACGGTTTCTCCTTCCAGCAGGGCAAATCCGCCCACGATGGCCTTGTCGTCGCGCACATTGCGGTCGCCATGGAGTTCGACGAACCCGGTGCACATTTTTTCGATGTATTTGAGGGTATAGGGGCGGTCGGGGTGGCGGCTGAGCTGTACCCGGTTCCAGGGACTGAGTCCGGCGGTGAGTTGTTTTTTCTGCTCTACAATTTTCTCTTCCAGGAAGCCGATGGCGGCGCTCATGTCGGTTTTGGTTTTTTCTGCCGACTGCCTGAGCTGGTCAATCTGGTCGTAGAGGTCTTTTACGGGTTTTTCGAAATCAAGAAACTGTCTGTTTTTTAGTTCGGGCATGGCAGAAGTTTATGGGGGCCGGCATTTAGTGCCTGCCGTGCAAAAATAGCGTTGGTCGGTTGAAAAGCGGGATGCTTTTGCGGTATAAAATTTTTGGTTGGAAAAGCGAATCGCCTATCTTTGCCCACCTTCAAAAAGGGAATCGAACGGGCTCCGGAATTTTTAAACGCTCCGGCGCTTCTTTTGAAATATTGGATTGGTAGTTCAGTTGGTTAGAATGCCGCCCTGTCACGGCGGAGGTCGCGGGTTCGAGTCCCGTCCAGTCCGCAACTATTTTGCTTAACGCCTTGTAAATCAACCGGTTTTACAAGGCTTTTTTGTTTTGCGGTACACTCGGGGGTGCACTTTTTTAATTTTGCTACTCGAGGACCGGGGACCGGGTCCGGTTCCAGTGCCTGGGTATTGGTTGGGGAGTAGTTCTTCCCTCCGTGGTCGATGAGGACGTGGACCTTTAGATGATCCCGTATCATTCTTCCTTGCCCTATGTACCGGCCACGCATATTCAAATCAAATCCGGTCTTCATGAGGTTTCATGCCTTCTGCCTGTGCCGCGATATGTTCCCCGTCTTT
>JBIIDU010000309.1:0-2856 GCA_044238165.1 Ferruginibacter sp.
ACCTATGTCCGCGCTGCGGCCGCTTCTTCCGGAAAACGCTGTCCTTAGTCTCAGACTAATGACATCATTTTCCGTCTGCCACCTTCGGTGTCACCGAACCGGCCAAGGCGCTCCCATCGGTACTGGTGGATCTTTACAACCGGTGGCCGCTTGAAAGTCATACCGATTGGATATCTGTAATGGACCAATTTCATTGGCCCAAACAGCTATCACATCGGCATTATACGAGGAAATTTTTGGGCTAAAAGTAAAGTCACTTTCGTATTATTTCAATTTCGCTGGTTATCAAGTGCATCAAACTCGATAACCCGGAACCCTAGGCTATTACCTTCATAAAGGGGTTTTTTACCGACTCGCTGGACTTAAATATTTCACGAGCAACAGTTTCATAGAGAAACGTTCTTACTTTCGTGTATGGCCCGGAAAAAGTGGACACCAATTTCGGAAGCAACAGCGGCTATTTCCAAAGTGCGTGAGAAGAAGAAATGGCAAATTGCCCTGAGGCGCTATGTGCTGGAGCAAAAGCCATGTCTGGAGTATGCCCCCTATTTCGGAATTGATATTAAGGGCTTCCGTGAATGGATCTCACTTCAGTTTCAAGAGGGAAACAATTGGGATAATTTCGGCTCCAAGTGGCAATTCGATCATATCGTTCCAATGCATTTCTTCGATTTTGAAAAGGAACATGAGTGCAGGCTCTGCTGGAATTTTGTGAATATCCGGGTAGGCGAAACAGGTTCCACTCACCGAAAAACCCCCGAACAGTTGGTAGAATATTTCCGGGAACTATTTGAGAAAACTGGCTACTCGGTTTGTAGAGAAATATCACAACACATTGAAAATCAAACAAATAAGCATAGCTTACTCTCTTCAGAGGCCGCTGCTTTCATAGCGCAGAACCGAAGCCGGCTTGAAACACTCAAGGGTTTTTCACCCGAGCACTATTATGATTTGAATAAGGGGGTAAGCCTGGAAAGTATATTATTAGAAATATCTATATTAAATAAATACGGCAGTCCTTCAGAATAAACAATGAGCCGGGGGTAATTTTGCAGTTCGAAACATGTTTAACAGCTACGATATCATTGTTGTGGGCGCAGGCCATGCCGGTTGCGAGGCAGCCGCAGCCGCTGCAAACATTGGCAGTAGGGTGCTGCTGATTACCATGAATATGCAGACCATTGCCCAGATGAGCTGCAATCCCGCTATGGGTGGAATCGCCAAGGGGCAGATTGTGCGTGAAATAGATGCCCTGGGCGGCTATAGCGGAATTGTTACCGACGAGAGCATGATCCAGTTTCGCATGCTGAACCGAAGCAAGGGTCCCGCCATGTGGAGCCCACGTGCCCAAAGTGACCGCATGCTTTTTTCGGCCCGCTGGCGCGAAATGCTGGAGCAAACACCCGGCGTTGATTTTTATCAGGATACGGTAACCCGACTGATGGTTTCTGAAGGGCGTGTTACCGGCGTGGAAACAGGATTGGGACATAAAATCAGCGCCAGAGCTGTTGTGTTGACCAACGGAACCTTTCTGAATGGCGTTATTCATATCGGCGAAAAACAACTCAGCGGCGGCAGGATGGCGGAGAAAAACGCCACCGGAATCACCGAGCAACTGGTGGAACTGGGCTTTGAATCGGACCGCCTTAAAACAGGAACACCCCCGCGTATCGATGGCCGCAGCCTCGATTACAGCAAGATGGAAATACAGGAGGGCGACCAGGAAATCACCGGGTTCAGTTATAACGAGACCCGCAAAATTTCACCCGAACAACAACGTTGCTGCTGGATTACCTATACCAACGAAACCACCCACGATATTCTCAAAACGGGGTTCGAGAAAAGCCCCATGTTTCAGGGACGGATCCAGGGAACGGGTCCCCGGTATTGCCCCAGCATTGAAGACAAGATCAACCGTTTTGCCGACCGCGAGCGCCACCAGCTGTTTGTGGAGCCGGAAGGGTTCAATACGGTGGAGATCTATGTGAACGGATTCTCCTCTTCTTTGCCCGAAGAGGTTCAATTGCGCGCACTTCGTCGGGTGGCCGGCTTTGAACACTGCAAGATGTTCCGTCCCGGCTATGCCATCGAATACGATTATTTTCCGCCCACACAACTTAGGTTCAGCCTCGAAACCCGTCTGGTGAACAATCTTTTTTTCGCCGGCCAGATCAATGGTACCACGGGTTATGAGGAAGCTGCCTGCCAGGGCCTGATGGCCGGAATTAATGCCCACCGGCTGATTCATGCACAGGAGCCGCTCATTCTGAAAAGAAGTGAAGCGTATATTGGTGTGCTGATTGATGACCTTATCAACAAAGGCACCGACGAGCCTTACCGGATGTTCACGAGCCGGGCAGAGTTCCGCACGCTGCTCCGTCAGGACAATGCCGATCTGCGGCTTACCGAAATGAGCCATCGGATCGGATTGGCGGGCGATGACCGTATGCGGAGGCTCGAAATCAAAAAGAGGGGGGTGGAGGAAGTGAAGAATATTCTTCGTGATTTTGTTTTTGAGCCCGATGAAATCAATCCTTATCTGGAAGCGATGAATTCGGCACCCATTTCCGTCAAACAAAGGGCTGCCCAAATCGTACTCAGGCCCGGCCTTGGATTGGGCGATATGGCCTCGGCGATGCCGCGGCTCCGCGAAACCCTGCACACCTTTGAGCCTACTGTTACCGAACAGGCCGAAATACAAACCAAGTACGATACCTATATTGTAAAAGAGAGGGCCCTGGTTGAAAAAATGAGCCAGCTCGAAGACCTGGCTTTGCCCGATACTTTTCCTTACGAGAAGCTGGTATCATTGAGCACGGAAGCCCGTCAGAAACTGATGAAAATAAAACCCGCCAC
>JBIIDU010000310.1:0-2850 GCA_044238165.1 Ferruginibacter sp.
TTTCCGAGACATGAGTTATGAGGTGGCTATGCGTACCGTCCGGCTTCCCGATGATGCCGATACCGCTTTCACAATTGCCGGCTACAGCGCGGGAGTGCTTACGCTTGCGGTACCCCGTTCGTCCGCACCGGTATCCTCCGATTGCATGCCGGTAGTGGTTTACTAAACAGCGCACATGTCTTTTCAATTCACCCATCCTTACACAATCAGTCCCGCTTTCCGGAAGCCTGTGGCTTATTTCTGTATGGAGATGGGCATCCATCAACCGCTCAAGAATTACGCGGGCGGCCTTGGTTACCTTGCAGGCTCGCATATGCGCAGCGCTTTCCAGTTACGCCAGAATCTGGTGGGCATTTCCATCCTTTGGAAATACGGATATTACAACCAGGTGCGCAAGCAGGACCAGCAGATGGATGTGTTGTTCGAGGAGAAGAACTATGGATTCCTGGAGCCTACGGATATCCGGTTTACCGTCACCATCGCCCGGCAGGAAGTATGGGTTACCGCCTATTATCTTCCGCCGCGGGTATTTAATACTGCGCCCGTTTTTTTTCTAAGTACCGACTTGCCTGAAAACGATTACTTATCCAAAACCGTGTCGCACCGTCTCTACGATGCCAATCCCGAAACCCGTATCGCAGCCTCCATACTGCTGGGAAGAGGCGGAGCGATTCTGCTGGAGAAACTGGGTTGGGAGGCCGACACCTTTCATATGAACGAATCGCACGGACTGCCGCTCGCCTTTCATCTTTTGAGCCGCCATAACAATGTTTCTGAAGTGCGCAGGCGCCTGGTTTTTACCAACCATACCCCGGAGGCATCCGGCAATCAGCGGATCGGCTTCAGCCTGCTTGAGAAGATGGGTTTTTTTTGTGATCTGCCTCTGGCAACGGTCAAAGCCGCCACGCATATTGATTCCGGTGAACTGGACTACACGCTTGCAGCGCTCCGACTTTCCGGCAAGGCCAATGCGGTTTCACGCCGGCATCTGTACACACTCCAGACAATGTGGGAAGGGCAGGAGCATCTTTGTGAGATCATCTCCATCACCAACGCGCAGGATTTTCCCTACTGGCACAATGCTTCCTTGTACCGCGCTCTTGAAAACAAAGATGACGAGGGCTTGCGCAGGATAAAGCAGGAGGGCAAACGCCTTCTTTTTGAGGAAGTGGCCGACCAGTGCGGCGAAATTTATGATGATAAGATCTGTACCCTCGTATTTGCCAAGCGTTTTGCCGGATACAAGCGTCCCGATCTCTTCTTTCACGACATGGAGCGTTTTCACCGGCTGGTCACCAACCGCCAGTTTCCTGTTCAGATCATCTGGGCGGGGAAGCCTTACCCGATGGACTATGCGGCTATCGGCGTATTCGACAAGATTGTGGATATCTGTAAAACCTATTCCAACTGCTCCATATTGTGCGGCTATGAACTCAGGCTTTCGCGTTTGCTGAAGGCCGGCGCGGATCTTTGGCTGAATGTACCCCGTATGAACCATGAGGCCTCGGGTACCAGCGGCATGTCGGCCGCCATGAACGGAGCCGTCAACCTGGCCCTGCCCGACGGCTGGTTTCCCGAGTTCGCCCGTAATGGTGAAAATTCGTTTGTTATTCCTCCGGGTGACCTTTCGGCGTCCGAAGATTTGCAGGATGATAACGATGCGGCCGCGCTTTTCTCCATGCTGGAAACCGAGGTATTGCCGCTGTATTATCAGGATCCCGACAGGTGGCTCGGTATGGTTAAAAGCGGCATGCGTGACATCGTGCCCTCCTTCGACAGCAAACGCATGGCCGCTGCCTATTACGATTTGATGTATATTGGCTTGTGAAAAACGGAGGCCGTTCTGCTTCACCGGCTTTTCCGGAATTGGCCACCTACATATGCCCCGGCTCAATAATAAACAGGCTCCGACTTTTTCGTCCGGCAACCGGGTTGAGCTGGTTCCCGGGGGAAAGGGCTATTTCGATCTTTTGCTCCGGTTGATTGGTAAGGCACGTGAAACAATCCATCTTCAGACCTATATTTTTGATGATGACAGTACCGGCGTCACCGTGGCTTCGGCGCTAAAATCCGCGGCCAAGCGGGGAGTGCAGGTTTACCTGATGGTGGACGGCTATGCCTCACAGTTCCTGTCCCGTCAACTCATTGGCGATATGAGGAATGGAGGAGTCCATTTTCGGTTTTTTGAACCCTTTTTCCGCAGCCGTAACTTTTATTTCGGGCGGCGTATGCACCATAAGGTATTTGTTGCCGATGCCCTGCACTCCCTGACCGGCGGCATCAATATCGCCGACCGCTACAATGATGCAGGCGTACATCGTCCCTGGCTTGACTTTGCCGTTTATGCGGAAGGCGATGTGTCGCGCGAACTCTGTGAACTGTGTTGGAAAACCTGGAACGCTTTACCTGTGCAGTTGGGGCCATTCCCCTGTGAAGCGGAGAAGTCCGTCCGGAACTCTATTGCAACCGGAAACATGATGGCCCGAGTAAGGCGCAACGACTGGGTCAGGCGGCGCAACGAAATATCGTCCACCTATATACAGATGTTGCGTAACGCCCGTTCGGAAGTGACCATCCTCTGCAGTTATTTTCTTCCCGGAAAAATCATCAGGAGACTGCTGGCCCAGGCTGCCCGACGCGGGGTACGGATCCGGGTCATCACCGCAGGGCCGTCGGATGTGATGCTGTCCAAATACGCCGAACGATGGATGTACGATTGGCTTTTGCGGAATAAGATAGAAATCTATGAATACCAGCCGGTGATTTTGCACGCCAAGGTTGCAGTATGCGACAGCGAATGGATGACCATCGGCTCCTACAATGTCAACAACATCAGCGCCTATGCAAGCA
>JBIIDU010000173.1:0-5224 GCA_044238165.1 Ferruginibacter sp.
GAGGTCTATGTGCTTCCGAAACATCTGGATGAGAAAGTAGCCCGCCTGCACCTTGCCAAAATTGGTGTGGAACTTGATGTGCTGACCCCCGATCAGGCAGCCTATCTGGGAATTCCGAAGGAAGGACCCTTCAAGCCCGAGCATTACCGCTATTGATTGGTGATATTTCCTTAATATAAAGCCCGAATCTGATTCGGGCTTTATTTATGACGGGAAACCCAATTCCGCAGCTTAACAAAGGTTTACCATAAGACCGGTTAAACCTTGAAATACCCATCCTGTCGAATTGGCCTATATTTGGCTCCGTTTAGAAACACCCGGACATCTTAACGGATCCTCCGGAAGCACCGGGCAGATCTGGACGTATCTACTCACCCTCAATAAAATGGAATGAAATTCACAGCTGTGGCCCTCTTTTCCCTGATGATTTTATGCGGCACCTTCACCAATGCCCAAACCAAGGGACTGGGCAGCAATGACCCCGAAGCCAAAAAGATACTAGATGCCGTAAGTGCCAAATTCAAAACCTATAAAAGCATCCAGGCGAAGTTTTCCGTAAAAGGCGAAAATGCCGCGGGAAAACCGATGCTCACGAAGAGCGGAACCCTTTATATGCGCGATAAAAAATATCATGTCAGCATTACGGGGCAGGAAATTTTTTCCGACGGGGTAACGGTGTCCACTTACGACAAGGCGGCGAATGAAATCACCATTACCAAAATAGAGCAGGGTTCCTCTTCGATCACGCCGCAGAAACTGTTCACCAACTTTTATGACAAGGACTACCTCTACAAATTGAACGGAGACGTGACCTTCAATGGGAAGAAAATGAAGGAAATCGAACTGACACCCGTTGACAAAAGCAAACCGTTTTTCAAGGTGCTCCTCTACGTTGACCAGGCTTCCGGATTCATTTCAGGTACCAAATTGTTTGAGAAGGCGGGCAACAAATATGTGTACAGCATTTCCGGTATGACACCCAACGCCAAAATCTCGGAAGATCTTTTCCTCCTGGACCCCAAAAAATATCCAGGGGCCGAAGTGGTAGACTTGCGGTAATATCCGGATCATATGCCCTGCGAGAACGTTCAATGAGATTACAGACGAAGTTCGTTTCGGCTTTGCCGGAATCACTATCTGATATGATGCGAAAAGGACAAGTACTCTGCATCATTAAAAGCTCCAGCTAATTTCCGGTAGCGCTTTGCGTCTTTGCCTTCATTATTTTGGCGCCTTGGCGGGACACTTCTTTTTTTTACACCGAGAGCGCAAAGTTTCTCGCAGAGAACGCAGAGAAATCCAGTTTTGCGACTTCCTCCGCGACCTTTGCGTGAAGCTTCTTTTTTTCTCGCAGAGAACGCAAAGTTTTCCGCAGAGAACGCAGAGAAATCCGGTTTTGCGACTTCCTCCGTATCCTTTGCGTGAAGCTTCTTTTTTTCTCGCAGAGAACGCAAAGTTTTCCGCAGAGAACGCAGAGAAATCCGGTTTTGCGACTTCCTCCGCGACCTTTGCGCGGCTTCCTCCCTGTCCCTTGCGTGAAACTAATTTTTTCAAACCGAGAACGAAAAGTTTTTCGCAGAGAACGTTGAGAAATTCAGTCTGGCTAATTGCTCCGCACAAGGCAACCAATCCCTGATGGGACTCTGGCCTAACGGTAATCGTTCTGGTTACCGGTGTTGTTTGTCTTCTTTGCCGGTATATTTTTCTTTTCAGCCGGAAGAATGGCGGGGTTACTACCTGAACCGGTATCCTTCACAGGTTTCTTCTCTTCCTCCTTCACGGGGTTCTCCATGAGATCCGGCCCTTCTTCCTCCGGCATTTCGATAAAATCGGTTGCGTCGCCATTTCCCTGGTCTTCACTGACGGTACTGTCGCCTCGCCGCACGATATCGGCGAAGGCATCATCCGCATAAATCGGATCGTTCTCAAAGGCGGATGGCTCCTCGAATTTTTCCAGCGTTCCGTAGGGGAGTTTTTGGTTGTCATAAACTTTCTTCATGAAATAGCCCCATTTGGGGAGGGCCATCTCGCTGCCGCCTCCGGTATTGTAGATGCGGATGAAAGGGTCGTCACATCCGAGCCAGGTTCCGGCAAGAAGTTCGGGCGTGTAGCCGATAAACCAGCCGTCTGCATTTCCGTTTGTGGTTCCCGTTTTTCCGGCGCATTCCACAGGAATGTTGTAACTGCCGAGCGATCGGCCGGTTCCGAACTTGACCACTCCCTGCATCAGTTTCACCATCGTGTAGGCATCGTTCTCATTCAACACCTGGCGGGTTTCCGCTGAAAACTCCTGGAGCAGGTTGCCGCTCTTATCTTCAATCCGCTGGATGAATATCGGTTCTGTGTTGAACCCTTTGTTGGGGAACATGGTATAGGACTGAAGCATTTCGAGGAGCGGAATTTCGCCAACGCCCAGTGCGATGGAAGGATAGGGCGGAAGCTTCGTCTTGATGCCGCAGAGCTGAGCAAACTCGATGGTCTGCTTCACACCGATGATGGCCATCAGGTGCCATGCTGCACCGTTCAGTGACTTGGCAAGGCAATAGGCCATCGTGCCGCCTCCGGTACTGATCGTTTTACCGGAAAGGGTGAGCGGTCCGCCGGCAATATAGGTTTCGGGAGTATAGCCGGCATCTTTGACTGCCAGTGAATAGAGGAGCGGTTTGAAGGTGGAGCCCACCTGGCGCTGCGCGGTAACATGGTCGAACTTGAACCACTTGAAGTCGATGCCGCCAACCCAGCATTTCACCTCACCTGTTTTGGGATCCATGGCAACAAAGGAGGTTTGAAGAATCTGGCGGTGGTATTTGATGGAATCGCGGGGTGTCATCACCGTGTCCGCCTCCCTGCGGTCATTCCATGCGAAAACTTTCATTTTCACAGGCTTCAGGAAGGTTTTTTTGATTTCCTCATCCGGAGTCTCCTCTTCTTTCAGATTTTTCCAGCGTTCGCTGGTCCTCATTGCCGCTTCTATCACATTCTCATGGTCTTTCCACATTCGTGCGCTGTTATATTTCAGCGTATTGTTGAGCTTGCGCTGAATGACGGGCTGGTGGTTCATCACCGCATCTTCGGCATACTGCTGCATCGAGCTGTTGAGGGTGGTATATATTTTTAGGCCATCACGATAGAGGTCGTAGGTTTCTCCTGTTTTGGGATTGGTATGCGTCTTGCACCAGGCCTTCATTTTTTCTGCCAGCACCATTCTGAAGTAGGGTGCTATACCTACGTTCTCTTCCGGTTTTTTATAATTGGTGACCAGCGGTTTTGCCTTCAGTCTTGCGGCTTCAGCGGAAGAGAGGTAGCCTGCATTCGCCATCTGATCGAGTACCACATTGCGGCGCTCCAGAGAAGCTTTGGGGTGGCGGACTGGGTCGTAAATGAAACCTTTCAGCATGCCTACCAGAACAGCTGCTTCCGTTACAGAGAGGCTGTCCGGATCTTTCTGATAGTAGGTTCTGGAGGCATTGCGAATGCCATAATTGCTTCCCCAGGCCGCCCTGTTCAGATAAAGCGTAAGGATTTCCTCTTTGGTGAAATTGCGCTCCAGTTTGACGGCCACAATCCATTCCTTGATTTTTTGGAAACCGCGAACAAACATGCTTCCCTTGCCCTGCCCCAGCATCATTTTCGCAAGTTGCTGGGTGATGGTGCTGCCGCCTCCCTGTTTGCCGGCCGAAGAGATCGCCCGTGCCACAGCCCGCCCGTCGATACCTGAATGTTGGGTAAAACGTTCGTCTTCCGTGGCAATCAGTGCCTGGATGATGTTCTTTGAAATTTCACTGTATTTCACTTCGCTGCGGTTCTCAGCATAGTATTTCCCCATGAGTTTTCCGTCGGAAGTATACACTTCGCTTGCAAGGTCAGCTTCGGGATTTTCGAGTTCCTTTAGCGAAGGCATTTTTCCGAATACACCAAAATTGGCAAGTAGAAAAACAAGAAGCAGTAAACCCAGCAGGCCGAAAAAAACACGCCATAATATTTTAACGGAGGTCTTCATATCTCAAATTGAATGCAAAATTCCGGACAGGCTTACCGGCTCCGGCAGAATAGTAAACTATTTTCAGAAATGTTCCGGAAACTGCTTTTTGAGCAGTGATTTGTATCCGGGAATATCCTTGGTATTCTTCATTCGGGTAAGGTTGTCATTGTCAATCAGTATGAATGAATATTTTCCCGCAGGCAGCCACGAAAGCTCATCCGGCGCCGCTTTGCGCACTTTGATCATGAAATTCAGGGCCTCCTGCGCATCGGTGAACGCAGAGAAAATGATCAGGCTGGTATTGTTGTCCAGCGCGTCGCGCCCCACTGTTATGTTTTGCCCTGCAAAATAGTCGGATACGTACCGGCTCATGGCATTTTTACTCTCATTGACATAGGTGCCGTCCACCTTTTCGAGCAACATAATGACCTGATGTGCTGCCGTATAATTGAACACGTAGGGGCCGCTGACGGTTTTGGGTGCCTGGATCAGGCTATCATTGACAGGAGGAAGTTTGCCGGCAATCGCCCCGGGCAGGGATCTTGTAGTATCTGCAACCTTTTGCGGTCGTAGGATGGTGGAGTCATTCCGGATCATCCTTACCCGCTGGGGTTGCACATTGATCAACGAATCCTCCTTCAAGCGGGTAACCTGCAAGTTGGTCAGGTATTCTTCAATCTCTTTGCGCCGTCCCAGTACGTCAATCAGTCTTTCTGCGCGGGGTCTCAGCGGGGCATCGGGAAACAGTGTTACAATCTGGTTCAGAGATTTGATGGCCATACTGTCGCTTTTTTGTTTCACATAGTAAACCGCTTCTATATAGAGTAACTGGGGTGACCAGTAATTTTTGCCATAGAGGCTGTCGGCCTGCCTTTTGCCGGCAATGGCTTCTTCAAAGCGGCCTTCAATGAACTGGTTGTAAATATTCTCATACATACGGGTGCCTTCCGTGGTTTTGCCCCCCGGGTTCAGCAGGTCGGGGTTCTTCAGCGCCGTTGTGCTTTTGGAGGCTGGAAAACGCGTCTCGAGCAGGTTTTTGTAATAGTTGGCTTTTGATTTGTCGCCCATCTTGGTATAACAGTAATACATACCCAGATACAGTTCACCGTCGTACAGCGAATCGGGAAAGCGGAGCAGGCTGGAATCATAGGTGCCCACAGCCATTTCAAAATCTTCCAGATCCTCCTGATAAATTTTGGCTAGTTCGAAAAGCGCCAGGGCTACCTTGCTCTTGCTTTCATC